>JBBECS010000035.1:69635-87499 GCA_040881685.1 Acidimicrobiia bacterium
CAGCGTACGCTGCCCGACGGTGACCACGCAGACGACGACGCCCGTTCAAGCGCCCGAGACGATCGACACCGATCACGGCGACCACGACCGGTTCGCGCACTACTGCAAGAAGGCCGACGTCACTCGGGCGCTGGTCACCGGCGAGGCGATCGTCGCGCTCTGCGGCAAGAAGTGGGTACCGACGCGTGATCCGTCGCGCTTCCCGATCTGCCCCACCTGCGCGGAGCGCAAAGCCGCCGGCTGGCGGCTCTGAGCACGATCACCTCGGTGCCGGCGTTCCTCCACCCCTACGCGCATCCGGCGCGAGAGGACTTCATCGAGATCGTCCGCGGCCACGGCGCCGTCGTGGAAGACAGCACAGGTCGCTCCTACCTCGACGGCATGGGCAGCCTTTGGTATGCCAACGTGGGCCACGGACGTCGCGAGATCATCGACGCGGTCGTGGATCAGATGTCCAACATCGCGGCGTATCACTGCTTCGAGCCATTTACGAACGGTCCGGCTGATCGTCTGGCCGGGCGGATTGCCGGGCTGGCACCGATGGAGGACGCCCGCGTCTTCTTCACCAGCTCGGGGTCGGAGGCCGTCGATTCGGCGATCAAGCTCGCGCGGGTCGCCCACGACCTCGGCGGGCAACCCCAGCGCGACCTGATCATCAGCCGTTCGCGCGCGTACCACGGCGTCACCTACGGCGGACTCTCGGCGCAGGGCCTCCCGGCGAACCAAGAGGGGTACGGACCCTTCGTCGACGGCATGATCAACCTGCCGGCCGACGACCTCGAAGCCGTCGCGGCGTTCATGGCCGAGCGCGGTTCTGACGTCGCGGCGGTGCTCGTCGAGCCCGTGCAGGGCGCGGGAGGCGTGTACCCGCCACCCGAGGGCTACCTCGAAGGCCTCCGCCGACTCTGCGACCAGCACGGCGCGTTCTTGATCTTCGACGAGGTGATCTGCGCGTTCGGACGTCTCGGCGAGTGGTTCGGTGCAACGCACTACGGAGTGCCGCCGGACCTCATCACGTTCGCGAAAGCCGTCACCTCGGGGTACATCCCACTCGGTGGTGTGGTCGTTGGCCCCACCGTGCGTGCACCGCTCGAGAGCGACGCCACCTACATGCTCCGCCACGGGCACACGTATTCAGGCCACCCCACTGCGTGTGCCGCGTCGTGGGCGAACCTCGACATCCTCGAGCGCGAGCACCTGCTCGAGCGCGCGCCCGTGATCGCGGAACGACTCGGCGGTGGCTTCCGCTCGCTCGCCGACGACGGGTTGCTCGCGGAAGCGCGCGGTGACGGTGGCGTGTGGGCCGCCGGGCTCACCGACCAGCACGACGCCAACGTGCTGCGCGACGGCCTGCTCGAACGCGGCGTCATCGCCCGCGCGATCGGCACGAACACCCTCGCCTACTGTCCCCCACTCGTCACGACCGACGAGCAGCTCGACACGCTCGTCGACACCCTCGCCGATGTGTTGCGGTAGGTATCAACCCACGTAGTGCGAGCCCCAGTCCATCGGGGCTTCGCCCGTCTCGTAGCAGCGCTGCAGGTGCGCGAGCCACGACACGCTGTCTTCCAGGCCGCCGGGGCGGTTGCGGGCCAGCCACAGCTCGCGGTGCGTCTCGGTGATGCCGCCGAGCTCGGTTGCAAGCTCCCGACGCGTGTCCTCGGGGATCGATGCGAGCGTGCCGTCGCCAGCCAAGCGTGCACGCCCGTCGCGACACAGCAGCGACACCAGGGTGATGGCCGCGCGAAGTTCGTCCAGAACAAGCGTGCCGTCAGTCCGTTGGGGACGCGCGCTACCGAGCACGCCCAGCGCATCATCGAGTGAGCCCTCGACCGCGGCGAGCTCTTCGGGGGTGACGCCGGCCGTCGGGCCGCGGCCGAGCTTGAGCTGCGGGTAGTAGAGGTGGAGCACCAGCGCGGAGATGTTCGGGAACTGCGGCGTGATCGCGCGGTACAGGTCACCGAGACCGAGCAGCACATTACCGAGCACGCCGGCGGTGTCGTCGAAGGCGTGCACGTCCAGGGCGGCCGCAAGATCGAGATCGCGATTCGTCTCCAAGCACCACGACACTGCGGCGCCGTACGCGAAGCCCGGCTCACTCACTGGCAGGTACTGCAGATGACCCTGGTCCCCCCAGTCGGTGTTGAGGAAGCCGGTGCCCCCATGCGCGGCGAGCGCCGCTGCCGCCGCTACGCAGTCACCCTTCATGTTGGTGGTGCGGCCGAGGATCGTCATCCAGCTCGACGTGCCGGGGCAGATCCAGAACCGAGTACCCGATGCGGCGAATGTGGCGGCGCGCTCGTCGAAGGGGCTCCAATCCTCGTAGCCCCATTCGCACACGGTCACGTGCTCGGGAAGCCGCGCGAGATGCTCGGGCTTGCCGGCGAGGATGTCGCCCCACACGAGGACCTCGCGCCCGTCGAGCTCGGGGACGGCGCACAACGTGTCGACCCAGTCGAGGTAGTCACCGATGCGTTCCTCGGGCAGCTCCCATGGCTCGTCCAACCCGACGTGCACGCGGCTGCTCGTGAAGCACGGGAGGAGCTGCGACAACAGATCGCGCACGAGCGCGAGTGACGCGGGATTCGATGGCTCGATCGTCATCGGCCCGCGCCGACGGCCCAGGTAGTCGGTGAAGCCCTCGGGCGTCATCGCGAGCGGGAGGTAGCGCGCGTGGCGCAGCCAGCGACCCATGTGGCCGAGGCAGTTCTGGTTCGGCACGAGCTCGACGTGACGATCACGACACCACGCGTCGAGCTCGCGGACCTCGTCAGGAGTGAGCGCGCTCGCGTCGAGCCACACGTCGTCGTGACCGCGGTACGCGAACGTGTGCTCGATGTACAGCTGAACCTGGTTCACCTTCCACGACGCGAGTCGCGCCACGAGATCCTTCAGCGTGTCGAGTGTCGGTACCTTGTCGCGCGCGATGTCGAGCATGACGCCGCGCACCGGAAGATCCGGCCAGTCTCGGATCGTGCACACCGGCACGCCATCCGTGCCCTGCTGCGCGAGCTGCGCGAGCGTCGCCCGTCCGTAGAACTCGCCGGCCGCGTCAGCCGCGGCCAACGAGATCCCATCCGTGGCGATCGTCAGCTCGTATCCCTCGGCGGGAAGCGATGGATCGGTGCGAACGGTCGGCTCCTGAGCGCTGGTCATGCCGTCGCCCATGACGAGCGATCGTGGCTGCGGCAACAGGTTCAGCTGCGAGCTCACTTCAGGTCCTTGCGGTACACGAAGAACACCCGGCTCACCCGCCCGCCCACTCGGGCGTACGGAACGACCGGACCGACCCAGGAGACCTCCATGTGCTGCTGCCCCGCCGCACGCATCCGATGTAGCGCGCCTACGAGGAGCGGCCATGCGACCGCCTTGCCGATCAGGTCGGGCCGCGCGCCGACCGGGCCGAGCAACCCGCGACGGTTCACGTCGTAAGCACAGAAGCCGCGGATGCCGTCATCGCCGCGCGCCAGGAGCAGCGTCCCGTTGTCGAGCGCGCGCAGCACCTCGGGCGTCCAGTTCGCCCAATGAGTGTCCATCCAGTCCCGGACCTCGTCACGGTCGGCGCTCGCAGCCGGCTCGTGACCGCCGGAATCTTCGGGAATCGCACTGAGATCGACGGCCATGTGGAAGTTGGCCTCAACACGCGTGTACTTGCGCCGCTCGAGGAGACACAGCAGCGCGGTCTCGGTCGACGGCGCGCCCGGCCACAGGTAGTACGGCGGGTCGGCACCGATCTGCACCGCTCCACTCAGCGCGAGGTCGTTCTCGGCTGCGGTCAGCAGCTCGTGCCCGTGACCGCGACCGCGACGGGCCAGATCGACGATCAGCAGCCGTACGAAGCCGAGGCCGTCGCCCGCAACCGTCGCGACCACACCGACATCCGGATCGCCGCGTACGACCGCGGGTTGGTCCGACGCGAAGAGCGCGCCTTCGAGTTCCGCGGCGGTGGGCGGCGCCTCTTCATCGATCGAGCGCGTGCAGAGCGCGGCGATCGCCTCGACCGAGCTCGCGTCGAGCAGGTCCAACTTCAGGCCGCGACCGCCACCGGGACGTTCGAGAAGCCTGCGACGTTCGACATGTGAACCCGACGCAACCCCGACTCGTCGATCTGGTACTCGGGCCAGCGCTTCGCGATCTCCTCGAACGCGACGCGGCTCTCGAGTCGGGCGACGGCCGCGCCGAGGCACGCATGGATGCCGTGGCCGAGACCGATGCCGAGGCCGATGTCGCGGTCGACGTCGAATCGGTCGGGATCTTCGTACTCGCGCTCGTCGCGGTTGGCCGCGCCCGTGAGGAGGAGCACCGGCATGCCTGCGGGGATCGTGACGCCGTGCCACGTGGAGGGCTCGTGGCTGAACCGACCCTGGTACTGCGATGGCGCCCAGTAGCGGAGCACCTCTTCGACCGCGTTCACCATCTTCGTGCGGTCGTCGCGCACCTTCTTCCACTCGGACGGGTTGCGAGCGAACAGCACCACACCGTTGCCCACCTGCTTGGTGACCGTCTCGCTGCCAGCTGCTGCGAGCAAGACGCCGAAGCCGGCGATCTCCTCGTCGGTCAGCTTGTTCAGGTTGCCGTCGTCGTCCTCGACCTCGACTTCGGTGAGACGCGACACCATGTCGTCCGTCGGATGCGCGCGCTTCTCCTTGCTGAGCTCCATGAAGTAGAGGACCTGGTGCAGCCCTGCCTCCATGCCGGCCTGCGTGGTCTTGGGGTCGTCTGGCTCGCGGTGGAGCACCGCGTCGGTCCAGTGCCGGATCTGCTGCCGATCGGCCTTCGGCACGCCGAGGATCTGCGAGATGATCTCCACGGGGAACGGCGCCGAGAAGTCGGCGACGAGGTCGAACTCGCGCTCACCTTCGAGTGGCGCCAGGTGGTGCGAGATCACGTCACGCACCATCGGCTCGAGTGCCGCGATCGCACGCGGCGTGAACACGCGGCTCACGAGCTTGCGCATGCGGTCGTGGTCGGGCGGGTCCATCATGATGATGCTGGACTTCGCCATCGCGTTCGAGGGATCGTTGAGCTGGTCGATCGTCAGCCCGTGCTCACTCGAGAACGTCTTCCAGTCGCGGTGCGCACTGACGACGTCGGCGAAGCGCGACAGCGTCCAGAAGCCGTACTGCTCGTTGTGGTACGCCGGCGCCTCGTCGCGCAGCCAGCGGTACATGTCGTACGGGTCGTCGTAGAACTCTGCTGAGAACGGGTTGAACTCCACGCCGGGGAAGCGTACCGACCCCTCGACTGCCATGATGGGCGCGTGGGTGGCTACGGATACCCGGTGATCGACGCCGACGGGCACGGCGGTGAGCCGCCGCACTGGCGGCGACGCATCCCCGACGCGTTCAAGTCACAGATGATCCAGTACGTCCGCTCAATGAAGGCGACGTACACCGGGCTCCCGGGTGGCGGCATGCAGATCGGCGGCGCCAACCCGCGTGAGGCGCACCTGAGCGACAACGACCTGGACTTCGAGCCCGAGATGCGCCTGGGCATGAGCGAGCCCTCGGCGCGCCTCGAGGACATGGACCTCGAAGGCATCGACGTGACGGTGATGTTCCCGCCGGGGTCTGGTGAGGAGTGGGCGCTCGGCGACGCGAACTTCTCGGCGGCGTTGTGCCGCACACTCAACGATGCGCGCGCGGAGTACGCCGCGTTCGCGCCTGACCGCCTGAAGCTGGTGGCCAAGCTCCCGATGATGGAGCCCGCCCGCGCGGCCGAGGAACTCGAGCGCTGCGTGACTCAGCACGGTTTCGTCGGAATGGTGACGGCGCAGCACATCCTCGACCGCAACCTCGACCACCCGTCGTTCGACGTGGTGTGGGAGGTGGCCGAGCGCGTCGACGCCGCGGTGTGCGTGCACGGCGGCGGGCAGGCGCCGGGCCAGGTGCCGGTCGCGATCGACCGCTTCGACACGCGGCTGGAGAAGCACGCGATCACGCACCCATTCGGAGCGATGCTCGCGCTCACGAGCTTCACCGTGGGTGGTGTGCTCGCGCGGTTCCCGCGATTGCGCATCGCATTGCTCGAAGCCGGCGCCGGGTGGCTGCCCTTCTGGCTCGAACGCCTGGACGAGCACTGGGAACTCATGCCCGAACAAGCGCCGCAGATCGACGCGGCGCCGTCGTCCTACTTCCTCGGTCGGGGTTACGTGTCGTGCGAACCCGAAGAGCGGTCGGTTCCCGTTGTGCAGACCGCATTGGGCGACGAGATCATCTGTTACGCGTCCGACTACTGCCACTGGGATTGCGCGTTTCCCAACAGCGTGAAGATCCTGGCCGAGCGCGAGGACATCACCGACCAGCAGAAGCGCCGGATCTTCGCCGAGAACGCCGCGCGCCTCTACAACCTCGAGGTACCGGCGAACTGAGCGAAGAATCGGTACGAGAACAGTTGGAGCGTGCTCGGCGCGGGAACCTCGACCGCGGCGCCGAAAAGCTCGCGAGCGCGAACAAGCTCTTCGTGCGCGATCGCCTCTCGCTGCTCCTCGACGAGGGCTCGTTCGTCGAGGACGCGCTGCTCGCCAACGCGTCGGCCGACGATCTCCCCGCCGACGGAGTCGTCACCGGCGTCGGGCGCGTCGACGGGCGGCCCGTGTGTGTGATGGCCAACGACCCCACCGTGAAAGCCGGGTCATGGGGTGCCCGCACGGTCGAGAAGATCGTCCGACTCACCGAGACCGCACTGCGCCTCGAGATCCCGGTCGTGTACCTCGTGGACTCAGCCGGCGCGCGCATCACCGATCAGGTCGACCTCTTTCCCGGCCGCCGCGGCGCGGGGCGCATCTTCGCCAACCAGGTTCGCCTGTCGGGTCGGGTGCCGCAGGTGTGCTGCTTGTTCGGACCTTCGGCGGCGGGTGGCGCGTACATCCCGGCATTCTGTGACGTCGTGTTCATGGTCGAAGGCAACGCCTCGATGTATCTCGGCTCGCCGCGCATGGCGGAAGAGGTGATCGGCGAGCACGTCACGCTCGAGGAGATGGGCGGCGCGCGCATGCACGCGACCGTCAGCGGTTGTGGTGATTCCCTTGTGGCCGATGACGAAGAGGCGATCGCTTCCGCTCGCCGCTGGCTCTCGTACCTGCCCACCCACTGGCAAGACGAACCCCCGGTCACCGCGCCATCGCCACCGGTGGCGAACGCGCAGCCGATCGGAACGATCGTGCCCGACGAGGACCGGCTCGCATATGACATGCACAAGGTCATCGACGCCCTCGTCGACGAAGGTTCTTTCTTCGAGGTCAAGCCGCTGTTCGCGCGGGAGCTGATCTGCGGCTTCGGTCGGCTCGACGGGCGACCGACGGGCTTCGTTGCGAGCAACCCGATGCACCTCGGTGGCGTGCTGTTCGTGGACTCGGCCGACAAGGCCGCTCGCTTCATCTGGCTGTGCGACGCGTTCAACGTGCCGCTGGTGTTCCTTGCCGATGTGCCGGGCTTCATGATCGGCACGCAGGTGGAGCGCGACGGGATCATCCGTCACGGGGCGAAGATGATCACCGCGGTCGCGGAGGCGACGGTGCCCAAGATCTCAGTCATCGTGCGCAAGGCGTACGGCGCGGGCCTCTATGCGATGTGCGGCCCGGCGTTCGATCCGGACGCTTGCATCGCGCTTCCGAGCGCGCGCATCGCAGTGATGGGACCCGAGCCCGCGGTCAACGCGGTGTTCTACAACCGCATCCAGGCAATCGAGGATGAGGACGAGCGCGCGAAGTTCGTCGCCGAGCAGCGCGCCGAGTACGAAGCCGATGTGGACATCGTGCGGCTCGCGTCGGAGCTCGTGGTCGATGCGGTCGTGCAGCCCGACGAGCTACGCGACGAACTGGTGCGCCGACTCGCGCTCGCGAGCACGCGCCAACGAGAGGTCTTCCACCGCCGCCACGGCGTCCCGCCTGTCTAGCGACTCTTCGAATCAGCTACTCGAAGACGAGCTTGCCGCTGTCGAGGACGACGTTGTCGCCGACGCAGGTCTGGTACAGCGCCTCGTTGCCGTCGACCCAGATCTTCACGTCGAGCGCGTCGCCCGGCATCACCGGCGTCGAGAAGCGTCCCTCGACGTGCTTGAACCGCGACGGGTCGCTCCCGCACACCGCGTGCAGCAGCGCGCGGCCGGTGAACCCGAACGTGCACAGGCCGTGGAGGATCGGCTTGTCGAAACCCGCGAGCTTGGCGAACGACGGGTCGGAGTGCAGCGGGTTGCGATCGCCGTTGAGGCGGTACAGCAGCGCCTGGTCGATGCGCGTCGTGTAGCGCACCACCTCGTCGGGCTTGCGGTCCGGTGCAACGTTCTTCGGACCGCTGGGTCCGCGGTCACCACCCCAGCCGCCCTCGCCTCTGATGAACGCCGACATCGTGGTCGTGAACAGCGGCTTGCCGTCGGTGGCGTCGACCGCCTCGTTCTCGAGCACCACGACGGCGGCCTTGGTCTTGTCGTAGATCGCGGCGATCGTGCCGGTCATCGTGGCCTTGCCCTCGACCGGCATCGGCTTGTGCAGGGTGATGCTCTGCTCGCCGTGCACGAGGTTCGCCCAGTCGAACGTGCCGATCTTCGACATCGGGTTGCTCCCGCCACCGCCGCCCTTGCTCTTCGGCGCGATCACGACGGGCATCGTCGGCAGCGCCTTCTGCTCGATGTCGATCGAGTTCTCGGTGGTGAACTCGAGCTCGAACCCGGTCGGGTCCGTGATGCCCGCGCCCACGCCTACCGCGTAGAGCAAGCAGTCGAACGAGCCCCAGGTGGCTTCACCGGGGTCGCTGGTGGTGCCGACGGCGTCGGGGTTGATCGGCATGACGGCTCCTTCTCGCGGCTGACGGGCCTCATGCTGCCACGTCGCTCCGATGTCCGGCCCAAGACCGGCGGGTCTGGGTTCACAGCAAACCCGGAGCCGCCCGTCAGTGGGCTCTCAGGTCGGGTTCGTAACCTCGCGCCATGACCAACGACAGAATCGACCAGCTGCTCACCACCTCCCTGACCCGCCGGCGGCTGCTCGGTCTCGGGCTCGCCGCGGCGCCGATGCTCGTGCTGGCGAGCGCCTGTGGTTCCGACGACGAGTCATCGGTCGGCACCGGCGGCGTCACCACGACCACCGACCGCACGCTCGCGCCCACTCCGTCGTGCGACGACGGCGACGAAGTGACGCCGTCGCTCACCGAGGGCCCGTTCTTCTCGTCGGGCTCACCGGAGCGGACGAACATCGCTGACGGTGTCGACGGCACCGCGCTCGTGCTCACGGGCGTCGTGCTCGGCTCCGACTGCCGAACCGCTGCCGGCGCCAAGGTCGACTTCTGGCATGCCGACAGCGACGGCGACTACGACAACAGCGGCTACCGGCTGCGCGGCCATCAGTTCACCGATGATCTCGGCCGGTACAAGCTCGAGACGATCGTCCCGGCCCTCTACCCCGGCCGCACCCGCCACATCCACGTGAAGGTGCAATCGAGTGGCGGGTCGGTCCTCACGACGCAGCTCTACTTCCCCGGCGAGTCGCAGAACGACACCGACGACCTCTTCGAAGAAGCATGCCTCATGAGCGTCAGCACCGTCGGCGACGGTCGCGCGGCGACATTCGACTTCGTCGTCGAGGCCTGAAGGTCAGGCTCCACTTCAGGAGCGCGCCGGTACCCTTGATCACGAGCCCCCGTAGCTCAGGGGATAGAGCATCGGTTTCCTAAACCGTGTGCGCAGGTTCGAATCCTGCCGGGGGCGCCAATCGCGTGCGTCGGCGCAGGTCAGGTGGCAGTAACGAACGAGCGTTCGCGTGTCGCACGTCCATGCAGTGTCGCCCAGTAGTAGGGATGGACGGTTGCGAGCGCGAAACCGACGCTCGGTACTCGGGCGAACGCTTCCCCGACGCGCGCCAACCATCTGGGGATGGCTGCGACGTTGTTGTCGTAGTCCTCCGCACGACTCCCGAAAGGTGACTCGATCGAGGATCTAACCTCATCCGGTCGAACTGCGGCGGGGGGTTCCTTGCGAAGACTCGATCCACGAAGTGGGTCGGCGACGACCTCGACAACACCTCGTCGTTGAACCACTTCGCCAACGCCTGCAGGTCTGCGCCTTCACGCACCTCCATCAGGAGACATCCGTCCGGGCGCGGGATCGTAGATCGTCAGCCGGCTCTCCGAGGCCGGACGGCGATCATTCGATGTCTTCGAACATGGTGTTGTCCGTCGCGGCGAGTGGTGCGTCGGTGTCGGACACCTCGGTCACCGCGTCATCGCCGGGCTCGGCAGGTCCGATCGGATAATCCGTCGGCTCGTCGAGGTTGCCGCCGATGTCGACCTCGTGCGGGCCGTCGCCCCATGGATCCACGTCGTCGACATACTTGACATCGTCTGCGATGTGGAGCTGTGCGTCGGTCGCGCCCGCGCCGTACGAAACGTCCGCGCCGGCCCGAAGGTCGGTCGGATCGAAGGTGTCGCTCTCCCCGCCGCTCGGACGCCACTCCGCGCGATACCCGCCTATCAGCTGCGGCCCGGCGTCGGCATCCGGTTGGGCGAGGACGTCGTTCGAGTCGAAGACCTCATCCGCGCCGCCGCTCGGACGCCACTCCGCGCGATACCCGCCGATCGGCTCGACGCCGGAGTCCGCGTCTGCCAGGCGCGCGGGCGCTCCGTCGTCGTCAACCTCCTGCTCGTCGTCCTCCGCCAGGCTCTCGCCGGCGAGATCGGCGACGATCGCCTCCGTCGAGCCGGCACCGAACAACCCGAGGTCGATCTCGATCGGATGGTTGTCGTCGGTGCTCTCGCCCTTGACGTTGGCGATGGGCGCGCGCGCGAGATCATCTGCCATGGATCCATGATGACACACGCCGCGTCGCGGCGATAGCAAACAATGTGTCACGCTGCGATGTCCACCCGTGCTGTCGCTCGCTACCCAACGCGCACGGGCGAACTGGTGCGCTGCCTGAAGGGTGTCATTCATGGATCACGCGGCTCGGTTGTACTCGTTGACGAGCCAGCCGTAGCGCCCGCTGGCCGCGCGACCACAACCGGCAACGTAACCACGATCAGACAGATCACGACCGCGATGCGCAACCCGGAGCCCCGCAGTCGCACCGAGCGCAGCGCCGAGCTCGACGTGAGCCACTTCTTCCGCCCGTACGGCAGAGGACAAGAACTCGGCGAACCGACCAAGAGCCGCAGACACGCGGGAACGCACACACCGCGCCCTCGAGCCCACATCGGGCATCCGCCAACGTCCCGCCCCACGAGACCCCCAAGCCCCAAGGACTTCAGCGAATCTGCGCCCGCGACCAAGCGACGGGAGCTGGGTTGTACCACCCACAGAGCCAGCGGTCAGTGCTGCGTTGACGACTCCACCAAGCCGTGGAATGAATCGCTACAAAGAGAACCGCTGATCCTGCCCTGCAATGGGGACGCGAACCGATCGCGGGAGTCGCGACCAGGCCCAGCTGCCAGTGGGCAGATCTCGGCGGTCGATCATCCCTACCCGCGTCCCTACTACTCCCTGGACGCAAGCGCGCTCGATGGACAGGATGGACACGCAAGCCTGAAACCACAACACCACGTGGACGTGAGTGGTCTGGCTGTACGGCGCGAAGAGTCTCCCTAAACCGTGTGCGCAGGTTCGAATCCTGCCGGGGGCGCCAACACCAGCCGAAGCGAGTCACCCGCTCACCCCTATCTGTTTGACTGACAGCGCTGGCGCGGTGAAGGGGGAGCATGGCCGAGTTGCCGTTGGGGACCGTGACGTTCATGTTCACGGATCTGGAGGGTTCGACCCGACTCTGGGAGGAACAGCCCGAGGCGATGCGCGACTCGTTGGCGAGTCACGACTCGATCATGCGCAACGCGATCGAGTCGCACCGGGGCGTCGTGTTCTCCGAGATGGGCGACGGCATGGCCGCCGCGTTCGCGGCGCCAGGCGACGCTTTGGCCGCGGCCCTCGACGCACAGCTGGGTCTCGCATCGTGCGAGTGGGGTGAGACGGGTCCGCTGCGCGCCCGGATGGGGTTGCACGCGGGCCAGGGCGAGTTGCGGGTCGACGGCCAGTATGTGAACCAACCGCTGAACCGGTGCGCGCGTCTGATGGCGATCGCGCACGGCGGCCAGATCGTGGTCTCGGAATCGGTGGAGAGCTTGGTCCGAAGTGCGCTGCCAGCCGAGGTTGGGCTGGTTGCCATGGGTGAGCATCGACTGCGCGACCTGACGAGCGCGATCGGGGTGTTCCAGGTCACGCATCCCGAGCTGCCGCACGACTTCCCGCCGTTGCGGTCGCTTGATGTGCTGCCGGGGAACCTGCCCGTGCAGATGACGTCGTTCGTGGGTCGCGAGCAGGAGCTGACGCGCGTCGCGGCCGAGCTCGCCGACGCGCGGGTGGTGACGCTGACCGGGGTGGGCGGCGTCGGCAAGACGCGGCTGGCGTTGGAAGTCGCCGCCGAGCTCGTACCGCAGTTCCGCGACGGTGCGTGGCTCGCCGAGCTCGCCGGCGTGCGCGATCCCGAGGCCGTCCCCGACGCGCTGGTGTCGATGTTCGGTTTGCAGGTCTCCGGCGGAGTGTCGGCGACCACAACGCTGGTGGAGTTCCTGCGCGGAAAGGAGCTGCTGTTGGTGGTGGACAACTGCGAGCACCTGTTGCGCGCCGTCGCGGGCCTCGTCGATGAGGTCGTGCGCGGGTGTGCAGGAGTCCGGGTGCTGGTGACGAGCCGGGAGGGGCTCAATGTGCCCGGCGAGCGGATGTTGGGCGTGGCATCGCTCGGCGTGCCCCCGACGCGGCCGGGCTCGAGGCGATCGCGCGGTGCGACGCGGTGGCGCTGTTCGTGGAGCGGGCCCGGGCGGTGAAGTCGAGCTTCGTGCTCGACGCGACGAACGCTGACGCGGTCTCGCAAGTGTGCCGACGGCTCGACGGGATCGCGCTGGCGATCGAGCTCGCGGCCGCGCGCGTCGCGATGTTGACTCCGGCCGAGGTGGCGCGGCGTCTCGACCAGCGGTTCCGACTGCTGGGCGGCGGACAGCGCACGGCGGTGGAGCGCCACCAGACGTTGCGCGCCGCGATCGACTGGTCCTACGAGCTGTTGAGCGAGACCGAACAGCTGCTGTTGGACCGGCTGAGCATCTTCGTCGGCGGGTTCAGCCTCGAGGACGCCGAAGCCGTCACCGCCGACGGCGCCATCGAAGGCGCTGACGTGTTCGAGCTGCTCGCAACGTTGGTGGCGCGCTCGCTGGTCGTCGCCGACACCGACGGCGACGAGACGCGCTACCGGCTCCCGGAGACCATCCGCCAGTATGCGCAGGAACGCCTCGACGGCAGCGGCGACGGCGACCGCCTCCGTGCCGTACACGCTGCGTACTTCGCCGGCTTCGCGGAGGCGGCCATCACCAACGCGACGGGTCCCGACGGGGCCGAATGGGAACGGCGCTTCGAGCGAGAGTTCGACAACGTCCGTGCTGCGCTCACCTGGGCCACCGACACCCAAGACGTCGACACAGCGCTGCGACTGGTGGCCGTGTGGGACGCGCCCATCAATCTCTGGGACGTCGCCCTCATCTCCACGACCGTCTGGGCCGCCCAGGTCGTCCTGGCCATCTCCGGGGCATCCGAGCACCCGAAGTATCCGGCCGCCCTGGCCGTCACCGCGTGGATCGCCACGATGCAAAGCGACCAGGAGCTTGCCCGGCGCCGTTGCGACGAGGCCGTGATCGCCGAGCAGAGGCTCGGTACCGAGCCCAGCATCCTCATCTGGAACGTACTAGCGAACAGCGCGCAGGCGCAGGGCAACCGCGATGAAGCCGTCAAGCACGCGCGGCACTGTGTGAAGGTCGCACGCGCTCGCGGCGACGACGCGTGGCAAGTGCAGGCGCTGGCATCGTCGGCGCTCTCGCACGCCCTGGCGGGCTACCCGGCGGAGGCGCTCACCGACGCCGAAGAGACCCTGGCGCTGACCCACCGAATCGCCAACCCCCGCATCCTCTCGAGTTTGCTCAGCATGGTGGCATTCGCCCTTGGCGAATCCGAACCCCAGCGGGCCCTCGTCATCGCCCGCGAAGCGGTCGCACTCATCCCGTCGGGAGAGCACAACACGACCCACGTGTTTGCCGGGGACCTTGCCGCCCGGAACGGCGACCACCGTGAGGCGGTTGGATACTTCGCGAAGGCCATCGAGTCGTTCCACTGGATGGGATGGAGGCTCCCGGTCGGCCTCACCCTCGGCTACGTCGGCGTCGAGATCGCCGACGACGACCCCGAAGCCGCGGCGGTGCTCTTCGGCGTCTGCGATGCCCTCGCACCCGACTACGCGCACGCTCCTCACTTCGTGGAAGCCCTCGCGCAAGCAAACGTCGCGCTCGAGACAACATTGGGCACCGCTCGCCGAGAAGAGCTGTACGCACAAGGCATGAAGATGAGCGACATCGACGCCGTCGACTACGGCAACGCGGCGATCACCCGTTTCCTCTCCGAAGACACCGCCTGAACGGCTCGACGTGCGCGATCACGCGCCATGACCTTTTCCCGAGGCCCTCTCGCTCGAGACGGTGCCGTCACGACGTCGAACGCGATGGGCTGGCATCCCTACCCGCACCCCTACTACTCACTGGAATGCGGCGGAATCAACGGACAGGATGGACACGAAACCGCAGGTCCTGGACGTGGAGGGACTCACCGGACGCCTCTGGACGCGTTCCTAAACCGTGTGCGCAGGTTCGAATCCCGCCGGGGGCACCACTGTGCAACTGACGGTCACTGTGTTTACGCCGGGGTCGTGGTCTTGTGTCGTAGGCGTTCGTATGGAGTCTGGCCGTCCAGGCCGCCGTGGGGTCGGTTGAAGTTGTAGAAGTCTTCCCATTCTTGGAGCTTGAGGTTGAACATCTCGGTGGTGTCGATCACGACACCGTCGAGCATTCGGTAGAACTCCTCGGCGTCGATCCGATGTGAGCGTTCCACCTTTCCGTTGAGTCTCGGGGTTGCCGGCTTGATGTAGACGTGGTTGATGCCGCGGTCGAGGACGTGCCAGTGGAAGCCCGACTGGAACTCGGCGCCGTTGTCGGTCTGGATGGTCTCGACCTGGAACGGGAGCTTCTCGAGCACGTAGTCGATGAACTGGATCGCGGTCTTCTGGTTGTTGCGGGGGTAGATCCGCAGCACGCGGATGCGGGTGCAGTCGTCGATGGCGGTGAACTGGTAGTGCTTCTTTCGTGACCCAGGCAGCGCCTCGATGAACTTCACGTCGACTTGGACCCGATGCCCCGGGAGCTGTTTCTCGTAGCGCTTCCAACGTTTCTCGTGCTGCTTATAGCGCTGCGAGCTCGGGAGTCGGTTCATCTCGAGCCGCTTGAGGATCCGCCACACGCCTGAAGAACTGATCGTGACGTCGTGATACCGGTGCAGATACATCGAGATCTTCAACGGCCCGAAGTGGTAATGCTGACGCAAGTAGAGGATCTTGCCGACGACCTCACCCTGCGTCGCGTTCGGGCTCACGCGCGGTCGTGACGAGCCATCCCGCAACCCGTTCTCACCGAGCTCCTCGTAACGCCGGAGCCACTTGTAGAAGCACTGGCGCGAGATCCCGTAGTACCGGCACGTCTGAGCGACACTGCCCGTGACCTCGGCCGCGTGTCGCAGCATCGCCAGGCGGTGTCGGATCTTGCGTTGCTGGTCTCGATCGTCCATCAGGATCTCCTCTCACAGGAAACCCCAGATGTAAACAACCTCCGTCAGTTCTTCACTGCCGGGGGCGCTCAGTTATCACGCTTCGTACGCGGCTCGCGCCGGGCCGGGGTGTCGAAGTACTCACGGAACGCGTCGTTCTCGGCCGGGCGCGCGCTCCGAGCCATCCGCCGTCTCCACTTCAAGGGTGCGGGCCGACGGAATTCCGGACGAACAAGCCGTGCCTAGGATCTGCTCGCTTGGGTCGCCAACTGAACCACGTTGAACTCGTGTACCGGCCGGGCGAGCGCGCGCTCGCGACCCGCGTGTTCGAGCTGCTCGGATGCACGGTTGCCGACCGCGGCGGCACCTTCCTCACCGCCTTCGTCGAGCCGACAGAGAATGACTTCACGAACAACTGCTTCTACGCGTCGGAGATGACCGCTGAGCAGGTCGCGCTCGAGGATGCTCTAGGTAGCGCGATGCACGACGGTTCCATTGCGGCCGATGCTCATCGGTATCTGGAACGCTTGCGCTCCGAGCCGCAGCGCTCGTTCCACTTCGGCGTGCGCCATGCGGAGATCGAAGACCTCGACGCCGCGGTCGAGCGCATCGATACGGCGAGCAGAGACGACGGCGAGCTCGCCGGCCGCATCTCGGTGTCAGGCGTGTATCGGCCGGGTGATCCAGGGTCGTACACCGACACGATGGTCCAGGCGTTCGTGCGCACCGATGTCGTCGCGTCGGGACTGCTCGCGTTCGGCCAGCATGTCGAGCTGCAGTGGCAGCTTCCCGAATGAGTGCCGAGACGATCGTCCGCGTCGACGACATCACGCTCGCACCCGGGTGCCGAGATGAGTTCGTCGACGTCCTCCGGTCGAAATACGTTCCCGGTGCTAGCGCTCGCCGTCTCGAACTCGTCGACATCGTGCTCGCTCCACCGGTCGACGATCCGGCGCTCGAGTCCGACGTGATCGTCACGTGGCGGCTGGCCGACATCGACACGTTCTGGCAAGCCCGACGCGCCGCGATGATGGACCCGACCGTCGGCTCGTTCTGGCGCGACACGGCGGACATCGTCGTACGACGGACGCGTCGCTTCGCCCAAGCCGAACCCGCGTTCACGCCAATCGATGACTCGGCAGCGGAGCCGCTGCCGAGCAACGGCATCCATCACATCGTCTTGATGGCGACTGATGACGCCGAGGTTGCGGTCACGCCGCCCGATCAGGTCCGGCGCAGCGCGTTCGGGCGACACCTTCCAGGCAGCGTCGGCGCTCCGGACGCGAGCTGGGAGTTCGACGCCGAGGATCTCGTGCCAATCGGTACAGCCAACGTCAAGGGTGCCGAGGTCGTGGACGTCGTGCTGCTCGGGGACGTGATCGGTTCCGGCGCACGTGCGCCGCGCATCCAAGACGCAGTCAAGCGGACGTTGTTGCTGAAGGTCGAGGAGAGTGCGCCGCTCGCCGCGGTGAGTGCCTTCGAGCGCGACCTTCTCGGGATGCCGCGGCACATCCCGGCGATCCGAAACTGGCGTCTTGCCCGAGTCGGTAGCTCCGAAGGTGGATGGACCCACGCGTGGGAGCAGGAGTACGCCGAACTCGCGGGGCTGCGCCACGACTACATGCGTAGCCCGTACCACTGGAGTGTCGTCGACGGCTGGTTCGACGCCGAGGACCCGCGCAGCATCGTGCGCCCCGAGCTGCTCCACCTCTTCTACGAAACGCCCTCGTCAGTGCTCGCTGCCGTCACTTGACTCGCATCGCGTGACCAAGGATCAGGCCGGGCTTCAGCTGGCTTCAATCGCGTTCTGGGTGCCGCGCTGCACGAGCCAGCGCGCACTGGCGGCACCAACCTCGGGGCTTCGGCGCGCGCTTACGAAAGGCGTATGAGCATCCCTACCGGCATCCCTACTTCTCACTGGATTGCGGCAAAGTCAGCGGACAGGATGGACACGAAACCGCAGGTCACGGACGTGGAGGGATTGACCGGACACTTCGGGACGCGTTCCTAAACCGTGTGCGCAGGTTCGAATCCTGCCGGGGGCGCCAACACCACGCCAGCGCAGGCCACGGCGACGTGCGAGGAGCTCGGACTCCCGAACACTTGGCGCTGAGGCTCGGTGCGGCGTACGCATCCCACGCGCGCTAGCTGCGTGAGCTCGGTCGCGGCTGGGTGTCGCTGGCACAGGAGGTGGCCGCCGCCGTCTGAGGTTGCGGGGCCTAGTCTCGGGCTCGTGGCGATGCGGGACGGGA
>JBBECS010000036.1:0-82490 GCA_040881685.1 Acidimicrobiia bacterium
ACACGTTCTATGTTTCTGGATTACACCGACGAGCAGCGCGCGCTCCGCAAGGAGCTACGGGAGTACTTCGCCGCGCTGATGACCCCGGAGCTCCGTGAGGAGCTGGGCCCGCCGGGCGAGGGCAGCCCCAAGTACCGAGACGTGGTGCGCCAGATGGGCGCCGACGGGTGGCTCGGCATCGGCTGGCCGAAGGAGTTCGGCGGCCAGGGGCGCGGTGAGCTCGACCAGTTCGTGTTCTTCGACGAGGTGCAACGCGCCGGCGCGCCGTTCCCGTTCGTGACGATCAACACGGTCGGGCCCACGATCATGACGTACGGCTCGCAGACGCAGAAGGAGCAGTTCCTCCCCGGCATCCTGCGGGGTGAGATCAACTTCGCGATCGGTTACACCGAGCCGGAGGCCGGCACCGATCTCGCGTCACTCCACACCCGGGCCTTCGACGACGGCGACGAGTGGGTCATCAACGGCAACAAGGTCTTCACGAGCGGCGCCAACCAGGCCGACTACATCTGGCTCGCGTGCCGCACCGATCCTGACGCGCCGAAGCACAAGGGCATCTCGATCATCATCGTCCCCACGTCGTCGCCCGGGTTCAAGTGCACGCCGATCGTCACCGTCGGCAGCGTCGTCACCCAGGCCTCGTACTACGACGACGTGCGTGTGCCCAAGGAGAACATCGTCGGCGACGTGAACGCGGGCTGGCGGCTCATCACGAACCAGCTGAACCACGAGCGCGTCGGGTTGGCCGCACTCGGCGGCAGCACGCACCGCCTGTACGACGACATGGTGGCCTGGTGCCGCGACACGAAGTCGGGTGACGGCGATCAGCGCATGATCGACGTGCCGTGGGTGCAGATGGATCTGGCCAAGGCGCACGCCTTGCTCGAGGCGATGAAGCTCCTCAACTGGCGCATGGCCGCGGCGGTGGCCAACGGAACGCTCACGCCCACCGACGCGTCGGCGGCCAAGGTGTTCGGGGTGGAGACGCAGATCGACGCGTACCGCCTGTTCCTCGGCATCCTCGGCGCGGCGGGCTACCTCCCCGACGGGTCGGCCGGCGCCGTGCTCCAAGGTGACGTGGAGCGCATGGCGCGCTCGGCGCAGATCAACACCTTCGGTGGCGGCGTGGTCGAGGTGCTGCGCGAGATCGTTGCGACGACCGGGCTCGGCATGGTGCGGAGCGGTCGATGAGGATCGACGAAGTCGATGCGCTGCGAACGGAGCGCATGGAGCGAGCGCAGCGAGTGGAAGTAGCGGAGTGGGAGCAGCGCCAATAGTGACGGACAAGCATTCCTTCCTGGCCAAGCTGAAGGAGTTCGAGGGGCGCGAGGTCGGCACGCAGGACGGTGCGGACGAGGTGAACCAAGCGATGATCCGGCATTGGGTCGAGGCGATGGGTGACCAGAACCCCGTCTACACGGAGCCCGACGTCGCGGCGAAGACGGTGCACGGACAGGTGATCGCGCCGGCGGTGATGCTCCAGGCGTGGGTGATGCGCGGGATCGCGCCACGGCCGAGCGCGAATCCGTCGGCCCAGGACGATCTCATGGCGCTGGTGGAGAGTGAGGGCTTCACGTCGGTCGTCGCTACGAACTGTGAGCAGGAGTACGACCGGATGCTGCACCTCGGCGATCACCTGCGGAACCGCACGGTCATCGACTCCGTGTCCGAGGAGAAGGCCACGGGTCTCGGTGTCGGTCACTTCATCACGACGCGCGTGGAGTACGAGACGCTCGACGGCGAGCCGGTCGGGCGGCAGATGTTCCGCATCCTCAAGTTCAGGCCGGGTACCGGACGACAGGCGGCGAAAGCCGAGCCCGAGCAGCACGACCGCCCGAAGCGCCCGCGCCCCGCCATCACGCTCGACAACAAGTTCTGGTTCGATGCCGCGACGGAGCACCGCTTGGTGATCCAGCGTTGCTCGGGTTGCGGCGTGCTTCGTCACCCACCCCGCCCGCGTTGCGACAAGTGCGGTTCGTACGAGTGGGACGCGGTCGAGGCGGGTGGGCGGGGAACCGTCTACAGCTTCGTCGTGAACCACTACCCGCAGGTTCCGGCGTTCGACTACCCGCTCGCCGTCGGTCTCATCGAGCTGGAAGAGGGCACGCGTCTCGTCGCCAACATCGTGGGCATCGAGCCGGCCGACGTCACGATCGGAATGTCCGTGGAAGTCGAGTGGGTGGAGCACGATCCCGACCTCACGCTCCCGGCGTTCCACCCAGCGAAATGATCATCGGAACGAGTGCGACGCGGCGACCGAAGGTCGCTCGCCAGCGAGCGAACGCCCGCGGCTCGGGTATCCCGAGCCGCAGTGAGCGAGCGCGTTAGATGGACTTCAGCCTCAGCGAAGAGCAGCAGGCGGTTCGCGACCTGGCTGAGCAGATCTTCCAGGGCCAGGCGACCGTCGAGCGCGTCAAGGCGTGCGAAGCGGGCGAGGAGCGCGTCGACCGTGACCTCTGGCGCGCGCTCGCCGACGCGAACCTGCTCAGCATCGCCGTTCCCGAACGGGACGGCGGCAGCGGCCTCGGGATGATCGAGACATGCCTCGTGCTGGAACAGCAGGGGCGCACGGTCGCGCCCGTTCCCTACTGGGCCACGATCGTGTGCGGCGCGCTGCCGATCGCCGAGCTCGGCACGCCGGCCCAACGTGAGCGCTGGCTTCCACCGATCGTGGGCGGAACCGCGTTCGTGAGCGCGGCCGTGGCCGAGTCCGGGCTGAACGATCCGTTCCGCCCCGGTGTACGGGCCACGCCCGACGGCAACGGGTGGCGCCTCGACGGTATGAAGCCGTCCGTGCCCGCCGGCCATGTCGCCGACGCGTTGCTCGTGCCCGCGGCGACGGACGACGGCGTCCGCGTGTGCCTCGTCGAGAGCGGCGCGGCCGGTGTGAGCCGCGAGTCGGCCGAGACGACCGACCGGTCGCTCGTCGCCCACTTCACGTTCGATGGCGCGCCCGCCGAGCTGCTCGGTGACGAAGCATCGCCTGACCGAGCGCTCGCTTGGATCCTCGACCGGGCGCTCCTCGGTCTCGCGGCCATCCAGGTGGGAGTGTGCGAAGCCGCGCTGGCCATGGCCGCCGAGTACACGAACGGGCGAACCCAGTTCGAGCGTCCGCTGGCGAGCTTCCAGGGCGCGCAGATCCGAGCCGCGGATGCATACATCGACACCGAGGGCATCCGGGTCACCACGCTCCAGGCCGCGTGGAAGCTCGACGCCGGTCGTGACGCGACCACTGACGTGATGGTCGCCAAGTGGTGGGCGTCGGAGGCCGGGCAGCACGCGGTGCACAACACGCAGCACTTGCACGGCGGTATGGGCGCGGATGTCGACTACCCGGTCCATCGGTACTTCCTCTGGGGCAAGCAGATCGAGGACACCCTCGGCGGCGCGAGCGCGCAGCTCGCACGGCTGGGCCGAGCATTGGCGGAGGCGACGACCACGTGAGCGCCACGACCTCACTCAAGTACGGCGACGTGAACGTCGGCGACGAGCTCCCCAAGCTCGAGATCCCGCTGACCCGTACGTTGATCGTGGCCACCGCGATCGCCTCCCGCGACTACCAGGACGTGCACCACGACCCGGGCCTCGCCCAGGAGCGTGGCTCGCCCGACATATTCATGAACATCCTCGCGAGCAACGGCTTCGTCGGTCGCTACGTCACCGACTGGGCCGGGCCCGACGCGCTCCTCAAGTCGGTGAAGATCCGCCTCGGTGCGCCCAACTATCCGGGCGACACGATGGTGATGAGCGGTCAGGTCACCAAGAAGGAGGACGGTGTGGTCGAAGTGTCGCTGCGTGGCGCCAACAACCTCGGCGACCACCTATTGGGCACCGTCGTGCTGGAGCTCCCGAAATGAGCGAGCGTGAGCGGACCGGGTATCCCGGTCCGCAGCGAGCGGGGCCTGAGCGGCCCGGCGCTGTGCGCCGGGAGCGGGAACGATGAGCGAGAAGCACCGCTTGCTCGACGCAGGCGCCATCGTGGGCATCGGCGCGACGGAGTTCTCCAAAGAGTCGGGTCGCTCCGACCTCAAGCTGGCGATCGAAGCGTGCGAAGCCGCGATCGCCGACGCGGGCCTGAAGCCCAGCCAGGTGGACGGCATGGTCACGTTCACCCAGGACACCAACCCGGAGATCGAGATCGCCAAGAGTCTGGGCGTAGGCGAACTCAGCTTCTTCTCGCGTATCCATCACGGCGGCGGCGCAGCGTGCGGCACGATCCAGCAGGCGGTGCTCGCGGTGAACGCAGGTGTCGCCGACTACGTCGTCTGCTACCGCGCGTTCAACGAGCGTTCCGGGCACCGGTTCGGGACTGGCGTACAGGACCGCCAGCCCGCGGCCACCGCCGACACCGCGCACTTCTCCTGGTACTCGCCGCACGGTTTGCTCACACCGGCACAGTGGGTTGCGATGTTCGCTGCCCGCTATTTGCACGAGTATGGGGCGACCAGCGAAGACTTCGGTCGCATCGCGGTAGCCGACCGTAAGCATGCGGCCAAGAACCCGAAAGCGTGGTTCTACGAGAAGCCGATCACCCTCGAGGACCACCAGGAGAGCCGGTGGATCGTCGAGCCGTTGCATCTCTTGGACTGCTGCCAAGAGAGCGACGGGGGCCAGGCACTCGTGGTGACGACACCCGAGCGCGCGCGCGATCTCAAGGGCGTTCCCGCGATCGTGCGTTCCGCGGCGCAGGGCGCGGGCGAGAACCAGGACATGATGACGAGCTACTACCGCCCGTCGATCACCGGGCTTCCCGAGATGGGGCTCATCGCCCGGCAGCTGTGGAACACGACTGGCCTCGGGCCCGACGACATGCAGGCCGCGATCATCTACGACCACTTCACCCCGCTCGCGCTCCCGCAGCTCGAGGAGTTCGGGTTCTGCGGCCGCGGCGAGGCGAAGGACTTCATCGCCGACGGCAACATCGAGCTCGGCGGCCGTCTCCCGATCAACACCAACGGCGGTCAGCTCGGTGAGGCGTATATCCACGGGATGAATGGCATCGCCGAGGGTGTGCGCCTCATCCGCGGAGACTCGTACAACCAGCCGCCAAACGTCGAGCATGTACTGGTCACCGCGGGAACGATGGTGCCGACGAGCGCACTGGTCTTCGGCAAGGCGGCGTAGTCCTCAACATCACGCCGGGCAGTTGACTCCGCCTCGTGCGGCGATCTCGCAGAACGTGCCGCGGCCGATTCGCCAGAACCCGTCTTCGAATACCGCGTACCCCGTCGTGTTGGCGGTCGCGAGCTCGCCGTCGTTGAACACGTCGAAGTTCAAGCGCGCGTAGGTCGGGCTGTCGAACTCGATCCAGTTGATGTGCGCGACGAGCTTTCCTTCTAGCGAGCCTTCGTACGAGCTCCGCGTGAGTGGGTCGGAGCTCTTTGCCTTTTCGGCCGCGGCCTCCGCCGCGACAGGATCGGCGAATGGGTGACCACCCTCGACCGAGAGCTCGGACGGAGTGGGGCTCGGGGTCCCCATCGAGGCATTGATGGCGTCGACGATCTGCTGTTCCGCCGCCTCCTCGTCGAATCCCGGTGCCATTGTCGTGGTCGTGGGGGCCTCGACGGCGTTGATCACCAGGCTGTTGAGCACCGCGAAGCCCTGCGCGAGCAGCTCCTCGGAGGGATCCTGCACGCTGATGATGCGCGCGAGGAACATCCGATCGCCGTCGGTGAAGGTGATCTGGCGGAAGTGGTTCACGGGGGCAGCATCCGGACCTGTGATCGGCGGCAACGTCAACGACGTCGACGTCGTCGGGGCGGTGTTGTCCGGCACCGAATCCGGAGTGGTCGTTGCCGATGTGAGCGGCGTTTGTGCAGCGAAGAGCGTTTCGAGTGGCACGTTCGGGCAGTCGCCGCTGGCGGGCATGTTCGCGTTCGTGAAGTCGTCCGGACGGATCTGGAACGACTCGGGCGAGTACGTGCCGAGGTCGCCGACCATGTTGAGCGCGTCGCCGGGGCGGTACTCGTAGAGCGTCACGTACGCAGACCTGGTCGAAGGCGTGTGCTCATCGATCGCGCAGGCCTGCATCGGCTCGCCTGCCGGCCGTTCGGCCGTACCCACGACGAGCACCTCGCCGGGGCTCATCGCCCGCTCGACGAGCGGCAGCTGCTGCCAGCCATCCAGGAGCTCGACGGTCACCGCCGCATCGGCGTTCGACGCCTGGGAACCCGCGGCGATCTCCACCCGACGCCCGTCGTCTCCGCCGAATGCGGCGGAAACCCCGACGCCGGCGAGCACGACGACCGCAGCAATCGCACCGGCACGAATCGTGAACCGTCGTCGCCGCAGTCGCGCGTGAGCGATGGCGGCCGTTGCTCCGACGTCGATCCGACGCTTTGGTGGAGGTACGGCTCCGTGCAGGAGATCTCGTACGTGGTCACTCATCGCATACCTCCGGTGGCTAGACGGCCTGGCCTGGTCACGGGGTCAGTGACCAGACCGGCTGTTCGCAGGGCTTCGAGCGCGCGACGCGTGTGCGTCTTGACGGTGTTCTCCGGGCAACCCATCAATGCCGCGACCTCGAGTACGGAGAGGTCGGCGAAGTAACGGAGCACGAGCGCGCGTCGTTGGGGCTCGGGCAGCGCTGCGAGGGCAGATCGAACCGCGATGCGGGTCGAGGTGTCGGGATCGTGCACCACGAGTTCGAGCTGTTCGAGGTGTTGGTAGCGCCGACGAACGGCCCGGCGCCGGAACTGGGACTTGGCCAGGTTGAAAGCCACTCGGTGGGCCCACGCGGACCTGGACGCCTCGCTGCGCACCGTCAACCAGTGCTGACACGCGCGCACGAGCGTCTCCTGGGCAAGATCTTCCGCCAAGTCGCGGTCACCGGTGTACAGGGAGAGGGAGCCCACGAGGCGGGGCCATTCGAGCCGGCAGAACTCGGCCAGCTGCGGTTCGACCTCCACATGGTGCAAGACGTCCAGGTCCCCCACGAGGTTTCACGCTGGGCGAGCACCGGCTCGCTACGGTCAGGGGGTGAGCATCCGGCTCAGTCGTGAGGAAGCGTGGGCCGTCCTGACCGAAGCCCACACCGGCATCTTCACCACAATGCGGGCCGACGGTGTGCCGATCACGTTGCCGGTGTGGTTCGTGGCGCTCGACGAGCGGATCTATGTGGCGTCACCGGTACACCGCAAGAAGGTCGCCCGCATCGAGCGCGACCCGCGAGTGTCGTTCCTCGTCGAGTCGGGGGAGCGGTGGGCCGAGCTTCGCGGGGTCCACCTCACCGGCCAGGCGCACCGGATCAGCGATCCCGAGCGGATCGCGCGGGTACGCGAGCTTCTCGACCAGAAGTACGGGAGCTTCCGCAGCAAGCGGGCAGCGATGCCCGACGTAACCCGGTCGCAGTACGAGGTCGAGATCGCGGTCATGGAGATCGTTCCCGACGATCGCATCCTGAGCTTCGACAACGCGCGCATCGAGCTGTCTCCCGATGAGTGACGAGCATCTGCGCGTCGCCACCGACGACGGCATCTGCACGATCACCATCGATCGGCCCGACGCCCGGAACGCGCTCAGCCTCGCGATGCGGCGCAGCTTGAAGGAGCAGTTCGCGGCGGCCGGGACCGACGACGGGGTGGCCGTGATCGTGCTGACCGGTGCGGATCCGGCGTTCTGCGCGGGTGTCGATGTCAAAGAGCTGCGGTCGGGTGAGGCGCGGGAGGGTGGCGGCGAGATCATCGATCCGGCCGCCGCGTTGCATGCCGTGCCGAAGCCCGTGCTCGGTGCGATCAACGGCGTGTGCGTCACGGGCGGCCTCGAGCTGGCCTTGGCGTGCGACGTATTGATCGCGTCGGAGCACGCCAGATTCGCCGACACCCATGTGAAGCTCGGGCTCGTCCCGGCGTGGGGGATGAGCGCGTTCCTTGCCCACGCCGTCGGTACGCGCAAAGCCGTCGAGCTCTCGCTCACCGGGGAGTTCATCGACGCTGGTGAGGCTCTGCGGATCGGGCTCGTGAACCACGTGTTGACGCACGACGACCTGATGCCCCGCACGTACGAGATCGCGGCGGCGATGCGCGATGCCGATGCGATTGCGACCGGCACCGTCCTCGACATCTACCGACGAGCGGCCGGTCGATCCGTGGAAGACGCGCTCGAGCTCGAGCACGAAGCGTTCGAGCGGTGGCTCGCCAGTCGGTCAGGTAGGTAGCGGTCTGCCCAGAGTCCAGATGGAAGAGGGGGAGCGGTGCAGTTCTCGATGATCTTCGAAGCCCAGATGGCTGACCCGAGTGCGGCCAACGAGCGCCGGGTCCTTGCCGACTGCGTCGAGCAAGCGGTGTTCGCCGAGGAGATGGGCTTCGACCGCGTGTGGGCCGTCGAGCATCACTGCCTGCGGTGGTACGCGCACATGAGTGCGCCCGAGATCTTCCTCACATGGGTGGCGGCACGGACCTCACGCATCCGCGTCGGTCACGGCGTGGTGTGCATGCCCTTCAACTACAACCATCCGGTGCGCGTCGCCGAGCGAGTCGCGATGCTCGACTCGCTCTCAGGCGGCCGTCTCGACCTCGGCGCCGGGCGAGGCGCGACGCTCCAAGAGATGTCCGCGATGGGTGTGGATCCCGACCGCACGTATGCCGAGGTCGAAGAGGCGCTGCGCATGATCGGGTCGATGTGGCGCGGCAAGGACGGCGAGGAAGACTTCGAGTGGCACGGCGAGTTGTTGCAGGTTTCGCCGCATCCGATCCTGCCGCGCCCGGTACAGCTGCCGCACCCGCCGCTGTACCTCGCATGCACGAAGAACGAAACGGTTGGTCTCGCGGCGGAGTACGGCATCGGTGCGTTGGTGCTCGGCTTCTCCGGACCCGAGGATGTCGCGAGCTTGCGCACGATCTACGACGACGGGATAGCCGCCCGTTCCAAGAAGCGGTTCGTGTCGACGGAGGTCAACGACCACTTCTCGGCGTTGTGCCCGACGATCGTGCTCGACGACAAGGACCACGCGTTCCAGATCGGCGCGCGCGGTCAGCGGTTCTTCGCCGAGGCGATCGCGCACTGGTACGGCGGCGGCCCGCCCCCGAATCCCGGTGATGAGGACGCCGACCAACGCGCAGAGATCGAGCACGCGGCCGAGCGCATGGTTGCCCACCTGCACGAAGCCAAGATCCCCGTCGGGCCGAACAGCACGTTCACGTTCAACCTCGTGGAGCACGCGTACGGCGATTGGCGCGACGCGATCGCCTATGCCGAGCGTCTTCAGGACGCCGGCGCCGACGAGATCATGTGCCTCATCCAGATGGGCACGGTGCCGCACGCGGCGTGCATGGAGACCATCCGCCAGTGGGGTGAGAAGGTCATCCCCCATTTCCGCAAGAAGGGGAGCTGACCAACCCAAGGCGGTGCTCTGTCAGGTGCTCGTGTCGTCGATGGTGAACGAGAGCTGCTTGGTCGCCTCCGGCCCGTTCGGTCCCTTGGCCGTGACCTTGAAGGTGTGCGTCTGGTCCGAACAGTCGTAGTTGAACGACTGCGACCCATTTCCTCCCCCATAGCTCTGGTAGAGGCCGGGCCCGTCCACGGCGAGATCGACAGAAGACGTGTTCTGCGTCTGCCAGGACACGGTGAAGTTGATGCCAGGGATCGATGTCGACACATCCGGCGCGGGCGATGTGCACGTGTACGGGGAGTTCTTGTTGCCACTGAAGGTGATTGAGGGGTCGTCGCTGGGTTGACCACCACCACCACTACCACCACCACCCGGTGTGGTGGCCCCGAGCGTCGTGGACGTCGAGCTGCTGGTCGACGTGGACGAGCTGGTCGATGTGCTGTCGGCCTCCTTCTTGTCGTCGCCGCCACCACTGGCGACCGCGATCCCGGCGCCGACGATCACGCCGACGAACAAGAGGGCGAGCGGGATGAGCCACCACTTGCGGCCCTCACCCGAGTCGTCGGGACCATTCCCACCGCTGTCCCCGGTGGGCGGACCACCGCCGGCCATGGTCTGATCGCTCCCGCCGCCGGCCATGGTCTCATCTGTCCCGCTCATCTCCACCCCTCTCGACGCGCGGAGGCTACCTTCGCCGGTCCTGACGCACTCGGGACCCTCCGCTTACGTCGCCGCGGCGGCGAGCTCGGCGAGCAACAACGCCTCGCTCACCATGAGGTTGCGCCAGTCGCCGAGGTGAAGGCTCTCGTCTTCGCCGTGGGCGTCGCTCCCTGGATCGGCGGGGCCGAGCAGCAGGGCGGGGATCCCGCCGAACGCTTCGGCGAACGGCCCGACGAACGGGATCGTGCCCCCCATACCCATCAGGACCGGGGCCGTGCCGAAGCCCGCCCGGAGCGCGCGCTGCGCCGCATCGAACGCCCAACCCGTTGGCTCGCACGTCCACGCCGGGACGGCCTCGTTCGCGTCGAAGGAGAACTCGAGACCGAACGGCACGTGCGCCGCGAGGTGGGAGCGGAGGATCTCGACGAGACGTCGCGGATCCTGCCCCGGGGCGACGCGGATGCTGATGCGTGCGCTGGCGCGCGCCACGATCTGATTCGACGATCCCTCGATCGGGTGTGAGTCGAACCCGAGGACGGCGATCGCCGGTCGGAACCACAGCCGCTCGTAGATCGAGACCGACGGGTCGCCGGTGAGTTCGACGCCCGGGAGCACCCCCCATGCGCGTCGTAACGCTTCGCTGTTGTCGGGAAGCCCGGCGAGCCGGTCGCGCTCGTAAGGCGTCAGCTCGCGGACGTCGTCCCAGAAGGCGTCGATCGCGATGTCGCCGTGCTCGTCGATCGTCGACGCGAGCATCTTGGCGAGGACCAGCACCGGATCGGGTATCGGGCCACCCGCCATGCCGGAGTGCACTGGCGCGTCCATGACCGCGACGGTCACCGTGCCGCTGACGAGGCCGCGCAGCGAGTACGTGAGTCCCGGCGTGCCGACGCTCCAGTTCCCGGCGTCCGCGAGGAGCAGGACGTCGGCGGCAAGCTCGTCGCCGTGCTCGGCGAGGAACGCGGCCAGCCGCGGCGAGCCGATCTCCTCTTCGCCCTCCACGAACACCTTCACGTTGCACGGGAGCACCCCGGCGGTGTCGAGCCACGCCTTGACCATGGCGCCGTGGGCCACCGCACCGGCCTTGTCGTCGGCTGTGCCCCGCCCGAACAGGCGCCCATCGCGCTCGACCGGCTCGAATGGATCCGAGGTCCAGCGCTCGACGAAGCCCGGCGGCTGCACGTCGTGATGGGCATACAAGAGGATGGTCGGGGCGTCGGCCGCGTGGGTCCACTCGCCGATCACCGCCGGCGGGCTACCGCCGGCCGCGGCCTGGCGCACGTGCTCGAGTCCGCATCGCTCGAGGTACGCCGCGGTGGCATCGGCGCTGCGCTGCACATCTCCGGCACGTTCCTCGTCGGCGCTGATGCTCGGGATGCGGACGAGCTCCTCGAGCGAGTGACGCGCGTCGTCGAGACCGGCGTCGACTGCGTCGACCACTTCCTGCGTGCCCATCGCCGCCGGAGCGTACCGGAGGCCATGCCAGGTACCCTCCGCGCCGTGGGACGGCTCGATGGACGGGTGGCGATCGTCACGGGTGGCGGCCAGGGCATCGGTCGCGGTGTCGCGCGGCGATTCGCGCGAGAGGGTGCCGCAGTCGTCATTGCCGAGGTCAATCCTTCGACGGGCGAGCAGGTGGCAGCAGAGATCGTCGAAGAGCTGGGTGCAAGCGCTCGGTTCATCGCGACCGACGTCCTCGAGAAGGATCAAGTCCAGGCTGTCGTGGATCGCACGGTCGACGAGTTCGACCACGTCGACATCCTCGTGAACAACGCGTACGCGGCCGGCGGCTTCGACCGCTTCGAGCGGAAGCCCGACGACGACCTCTTGCTCGCGTTCCGCGGCGGTCCGCTGCACACCTTCTGGGCCATGCAAGCGGTGTTCCCGCATATGAAGGCACAGGGCTGGGGTCGCATCATCAACTTCGTGTCGCTCAACGGGATCAACGCGCACCAGTACTCGGTGGATTACAACGCAGCCAAGGAAGGCATCCGTGCGATCACCCGCACGGCCGCGCGGGAATGGGCCAAGCACAACATCCTGGTGAACGCCATCGCCCCGGCCGCGGCGTCACCGGCGTACGTCGCGTTCGCCGAGGCGGCCCCCGAGAACGCCAAGGAGATGCTGAAGCAGAACCCGCTCGGGCGCATGGGTGATCCCGAGCACGACATCGGCGGGGTCGCGCTGTTCCTCGCGACCGAGGACAGCGACTACATCACCGGCATGACGATGCTGGCCGACGGGGGCGGTCACATCAACGGCGTCCAGTGGGACCCTCCGATGCCGGACTGAGCGCGTGGCCTATCACGAGCTCACCGTGATCGGCGTCGAAGTCGAACGCGGTGTTGCGTGGGCCACCATCGATCACCCGCCGATGAACCTCTGGGACCGGGCGTTCACCGGTGATCTCGTGCGCCTCATCGGTGACTTCGAGGCCGATGTCGACGCACGGGTCCTCGTGTTGGCCAGCGCCGACCGCGACTACTTCATCGCGCATGCCGACGTGCAGATGATCCGGGACATGCCTTCGGACGTGCAGGGCACGCCCGGCGAGCCCGCCCCGGTGAACCTCTTGCTGGAGCGGTTCCGACTGATGCCCAAGGTGTCGATCGCCGCGATCGGCGGCATCGCGCGAGGCGGCGGTTCGGAGATCGCGCTGGCCTGCGACCTCCGGTTCGCGACCCGTTCCGCCCGGCTCGGCCAGCCGGAAGTCGCACTCGGGATCATCCCTGGTGCAGGCGGCACACAGCGCCTCACGCGCCTCGTCGGCCGGGCGCGTGCACTCGAGATCATCCTCGGGTGTGCGGATGTAACCGGCGAAGAGGCGGCCACGATCGGTTACGTGAACCGCGTCGTCGACGACGAACAGCTCGACTCGGTCGTACGTGACGTCGCCGTTCGCATCGCGGCCATGCCACCCGATGCGGTGGCGTCAGCGAAGGAAGCCGTGAACGCGGTGTCCGGCGACTTCAATGCTGGGTTCGCCGTCGAAGCCGAGCAGTTCCGTGCCGCGATGTCGGACGACGCGCGCGAGCGGATGGGCCGCTTTCTCGACGCGGGTGGACAGACCCGCGAGGGCGAACTCGATCTCGACGAAGTGCTCGAGCGGCTCGCTCCACCGAACAGGTGACGTTGGAGCCGGAGAGAGCAGCTGGCATGTCGCATGGTCAGGCTGGCGCCTCGACCGCGCGGAACAGCGGCAGATAGAGCCCCGGCTCGACCTCGGTGATCGTGGCTTCGACGAGCATTCCGACGGTGACTTCGTCAGGGCGAAGGTCGACGACGTTGCTGACCATGAACACGCCTTCGTCGAGTCGTACGACGACTGCGCAATACGGCGTTCGTGATGCGAACGCCGGCAGCGTCGGTGGATGGATCACGGTACGTGTCCACACCTCGCCACGTCCCGAGATCGGAACCCACTCCACCGCGAGCGATCCGCACGCAGCACAAAGTGGGCGGGGCGGATGCCGGTGTGCTCCACAGTCGGAACAGCGCTGGATGCGCAGCTGACGGTCGGCGACGTAAGACCAGAAGCGCGCATCCTCGGCACCGGCCGGATCCGGGCGCGGGATCGGCGGGCTCAACGGTCGACCCCGAGCAGCACCGCGCCGGATGGGTCACTGATCGCGCCGCAAACGAACGCGACCTCGGCGTCGGCCACTTGGTTCACGGCGGTGCCGCGCACCTGACGCACGGCTTCGGGTAGATGGTTCATGCCGTGGACGAACGCCTCCGCCGTCGAACCTCCGTGGGTGTTCACCGGCAGGGCGCCGTCGGGCCATCGCGTGGCGCCGCTCTCGATGAAGGGCCCTCCCGCGCCGCGCTCACAGAACCCGTACTGCTCGAGTGCAAGCGGCACTGCGACGGTGAAGGGTTCGACGATCATCGCGACGTCGACGTCAGCGGGGGCGACGCCAGCTTCGGTGAAGAGTCGTCGGCTCGCGGTCACGGCGCCGCCCTCGCGCTCACCGAATGCGGCCGTCGTGCCGAAGAAGTCACAGAGCTGCACATGGATCGGTGCGCCGTACTGCACCTGCGAGAGCACCCGGACCGCTGGTCGCTGGAGATCGCGGGCGCGTTCGAGTGAAGTGACGATTACCGCCGCCGCGCCGTCATTCTCGAGCGAGCAGTCGAAGAGCCGGATCGGCTCGGCGATCGGCCGCGATGCCTGCCAGTCCTCGAGCGTGATCGGGTCGCGCATGATCGCGTCGGGGTTGCGGCTCGCATGGAAGCGCTGCGCCACCGCCTGCATGCCGAAGTGCTCCGGACGCGTGCCGTACACGTGCATGTGTCGACTCGCGATCAACGCAAACTCGTGCGCCGGTGCGGCGATGCCAAAGGGGTAGTGCCACTGGCGCGCGTCCGAGACGCGGTCGCCTCCCTTCGCCCACGGGCGACCGCCTTGGTTCGGATCACTCCCATACGAAGCTGACTTCGAGCGGTTCCGTGCACGGAACGCGACGACGCACTCTGCAGCGCCCTGGGCAACCGCGAGCGCCGCGAGCCCCAGCAGCGATGCCGCGCCGCCGCCGCCAGATGGCGTCCGGGCCATGAGGCGCAGCTCGGGGATGCCGAGCGCGGTCATGAGATCGAGCTCGGCGACCTGTTCGACGTGGTAGCTGACGAAGCCGTCGATCGCCGCGACGGGAAGCCCGGCATCGAGGCAGGCAGCCCGGATGGCCTCGCACGCGAGATCGAGCTCGCTCCGTCCCATGTTCTTTGCGTACGTGGTCTGGCCGATCCCGGCGACGGCGGCGTTCATCGACGGCTTCCTAACACCGAACTGACGGCGGCGTCAGGCCGATGGGAGACTCACGCCGAACGAGGGGGAGTGCGTGAGGGCCGCGGTGCTGCGCGAGGTCGGCGGGAAGATGCCCGTCGAGGAGATCGAGCTGCGCGCGCTCGCGGCGCACGAAGTGCGAATCAGCGTCTCCGCGTGCGGTGTGTGCCACTCCGATCTGTCGGTGCAACAGGGCGTGATGCCGGTGGCGCTGCCATCGGTGCTCGGGCACGAAGGTACGGGCACCGTGGTCGAGGTCGGGAGCGCCGTGAGCAACGTCGTGGCGGGCGACCACGTGATCATGGCGCCGATCGCCGCATGTCGCACCTGCTTCCACTGCTTGCGTGGTGAGCCGACGCTCTGCGACCAGGGCTTTCAGCACATGTTCCTGTCTCACGCGCGTGCAGGTGACGAGCAGATCCATCCCGGCCTTGGCCCCGCGGCGTTCGCCGACGAGACGATCGTTCCGGCGACGTCAGTCGTCCCGCTCGATCCTTCGTTCCCGATCGAGATCGCGGCGCTCATCGGATGCGGCGTGGTGACCGGCGTCGGATCGGTCGTGAACTCGGCGAAGGTCGAGGCCGGTGCGACGGTCGCGGTCATTGGCTGTGGCGGTGTCGGCCTCGCCGCGATCCAGGCGGCGCGGATGTCCGGCGCCTCACAGATCATCGCGGTCGACCGCATCGCCGAGCGGCTGGAGCATGCCTGTGGCAACGGCGCCACCGAGACGGTCGACGCCAGCAGCGGCGATCCGATCGCAGGCGTGCGCGAGCTCACGGACGGCCGAGGAGTCGATTACTCGTTCGAGGTCGTCGGACTGTCGGCAACGATCCGCCAGGCGTACGAGATGGCGCGTCGGGGCGGCACGGTGACCGTGGTCGGTGCCGGGGCGTTTGACGACATGGTCTCGATCTCCGCGGCGAATCTCATGGTGGACGCCCGCACGATTCGCGGATGCGTGTTCGGATCGACGGACCCGTTGCGGGACTTCCCGCGACTCGTCCGTTGGCAAGAGCGAGGCTTGCTCGACCTCGAGCGCCTTGTGACGCGACGAATCGGACTGGACGACATCGACGAGGCGTTCGACGAGATGCTCGACGGCAAGGGTGCACGCAGCGTGGTGGTACTCGGGTCGAGATGACGGCCATGGCGCCAACCGTGGACTGGGGCGCGCTGCTCGATGGACGGGTTGCCGTCATCACGGGCGCCGGCTCAGGGCAGGGACGCGCCGCGGCCTTGCTGTTCGGAGCACACGGTGCCCATGTGGTCGTTGCCGACTTCGACGACGTCGGCGCCGCCGAGACGATCGAGCTGCTGCGAACGCAGGGGAGCGACTCCGCCGCGGTGCACGCCGACGTGTCTCGATCGACCGAATGCGACGCGATGGTGCGATCGGCGCTCGAGACCTATGGCTGCATCGACGTGCTCTACAACAACGCGGCACTCCAGATGTCAGGTCGGCTCACGGACTGCGCCGAGGACGACTGGGACCGGACCATCGCGACGAACCTTTCCGCGATCTTCTACGCCTGCCGTGCCGCCATCCCGCACATGCTCGCGGGCGACGGCGGCAGCATCATCAACACTGCCTCCGTCATGGGGTACATCGGCGCGCCAGGGTACGCGGCGTATGGGCCGTCGAAGGCCGGCCTCGTCACGCTCACCCGTCAGATCGCGGTCGAGTACGGACCGAGGGTCCGGGCAAACATCATCGCCCCGGGCGGAATCGAGACTCCCCGCTTCCGCAAGGCGCATGCCGACGAACCCGACTACGAGGGCTACGTCGCCGGCCTCACGCGGCACAACCCGGCGCGCCGCTTGGGTCAGCCCGAGGACGTTGCTCGCATCGCGCTTTTCCTGGCGAGCGACGCCAGCGCCTACATTTCGGGCGCAGTGATCCCGGCCGACGGCGGATTGGCGGCGATGCGATGACCGAGATCCTCGACCACGACTACTTCGGCAACGACCCGGATCTGATCCGCGATCCGGCGCCATGGTTCGAGGCGGCTCGCGAGCACGGGCCGGTTTGGCAAGAGCCGTTCCAGGGCGTGTTCATCGTGACGGGTCACGAGGAGTACATCCAAGTGGCCAGCGATACGGAGAACTTCTCCAACCTGGTTGTGTCGTTCGGTCCGTTCACCGGCGTGACGTTCGAAGCTGAAGGCAAAGAAGACATCTCGGAGCTGCTCGAAGAACGACGAGCGCAGATCCCGCTCAACAACATGCTGATCACGTTCGATCCGCCGAAGCACACCGATCACCGAGCGCTCCTGCGCCGGCTTCTCACCCCACGACGTGTCGCCGAGAATGAGGAGTTCATGCTGCGCTGTGCGCACGAGCTGATCGATGCGTTCGTCGACGACGGCAAGGTGGAGTTCAATCGCCAGTTCGCCGGGCCGTACACCTTGCTGGTGGTGGCCGACCTGCTCGGCGTGCCCGACGAAGACAAGCCCGAACTGCTCTCGTACTTCCAGCGCGGTCAGGGGCAGGGAGTGAGCGGTCGGTCGTTGGAAGAGGAGATCGCAGAGCACGGTGGCGGGCTCGTCGACCACATCGCTCACATGTTCGAGCGCTACGTGCACGAGCGCCGGGCCGATCCCCGCGATGACATCGTCACTGCGATCGCCACCACGACGTTTCCCGACGGGTCACTCCCGTCGGTTGAGGATCTCGTCTCGCTCGCCTACATGTTGACGGCCGCCGGGCAGGAGACCACGGCCAAGTTCCTATGCTCGGCCATGTGCCATCTCATTCACGACCCCGACCTCATGAAGCGGCTCCGCGGTGATCGCACCGCGGTCCCCAACTTCGTCGAGGAGGGATTGCGGATGCTGAGCCCAGTGAAGGGGAGCTTTCGCATCGCGCGCCGCACAGTGCAGCTCGGTGGCACCAACGTGCCAGCCGGGTCGATTCTCATGATCAGCAACAGCGCGGCCAACCGCGATCCAGCGTGCTTCGCAGCGCCGCAGGAGTTCGACCCCGACCGCGAGGACCTGCGGTGGCATCTGGCGTTCGGTCACGGCGCGCACTACTGCATCGGGGCATCGTTGGCGCGCTCGGAGTCGCGCACCGGCTTGGAGGCGCTGTTCGACCGGCTCGACGAAATCCGCCTCGCACCGGATGCCGACCTCAAGTACGTGTCGAGTCTCAATCTTCGTGGGTTGCGCTCGTTACCTCTCGAGTTCACCGCCGCGAAGTGAACGTCCTCGTCACCGGAGCGTCGTCGGGCATCGGCGCTGCGCTTGTCCGCGCACTCGCAGCGCGTGGTGACACGGTCGGCCTGGTTGCCCGGCGGGAAGACCGGCTCGACGCCGTGCTCGCCGAGTGCCGCGCGTCGTCGCCAGAGTCACAGCGCTGGGTCGCTGATCTCGAAGACCTCGATCGGGCCGAGGCGGTGGCACGAGAGGCTTGGGACGCCTTCGGCGGACTCGATGTGCTCGTAAACAACGCGGCCATCCCGCAGGTGTGCCACGTCACGAAGCTCACTCGTGCGGAGATCGAGCGGCAAATGCGGGTGAACTACATGTCGCCGGTGTGCATCACGATGGCGCTCATCCCGCGCATGTTGAAGCAGGGGAGCGGCACGATCGTCAACGTCGGCAGCGTCGGTGGCCGACTGGGCATCGCACGCGAGGCCGCGTACAGCGGAGCCAAGTTCGCCCTCACCGGCTGGAGCGAGGCGCTCGCGCTCGACCTCTGGGGCAGCGGCGTGAAGGTGAAGGTGGTCACGCCCGGCGCGGTCGACACCGAGATCTGGACCCACCCCGACGTCGAGCCAACCGTCTATGACGGCCTGAAGTCACCGCCGGAAGAGGTCGCGGCCGAGATCGTCCCGTTCCTGACCGACGACCGCTTCGAGCTGTTCACCCCGGCCAGCCAGCACATGGACGCCATCGTGAAAGGCAAGTCCAACGATGTCGACGCCTTCCTCAAGGGCGTCGCCGACTGGGAAGCCCAAGAGCGCGCCAAGGGCTAGCCGAGAGGCAACCGCGTGGCTCCGTGAGGCGTCGGGTAGTGGACATGAGGATCAGCAGAACCCGACGTCATCGCTGTTCAACCGCCGTGCTCGGTATCGCATTGGCCGGGATCAGCATCGGGGCATCGAGCACGGGTGCGGGCACCGAGATCGTGTCGTTCCGCAAGGTGGACGACGGTGCGAACACGCTCAGCGATCTGCGGGCTCGCGAGCTCAGCCTCCCGAGGCTTGGATCCGAGGACATCTGTCCAGTGCCGGCGTATCCCGAGCCCGTGGTCGACGGTGCTGGGAACGGGGTACGCGCGGGGCCGGTCGCCGCGGTCGGCATCGGCGTGAACGGCGTGTTGCCCTTCCATGCCGACAGCGCTTCTGATTCCAAATGGCTCGCGGGCAAGATCCTATGGCTCCTCGACGCCGACCTTCCGCCGCTGCTCGTGCGCGGGCGTCGGCTCGACGGTCCTGGGAGCGTCCGCTTCCGAAACGGCGAGAGCAGCGTCTCGGGGCTTGTGCTCGACGAAGACGTGATGAGCACCGTCGGTCCCGAGTGGCGGGACCAGCCCTCGGGACCACAGGTGAAGGAACCGGGTTGCTACGCGCTCCAGGTCGACGGTTCCGACTTCCAGTCAGTGATCGTGTTCCGTGCGATCGCGGGAGACGTCGAGACTCCCTCAAGACGCATGTTCGAACTGCGGGACCTTCGGCTCGACGCCGGTGAAGCCGTCGCGTTCGGGTTCCATCCGACGCGTGATCCGGTGACGATCGGCGTAACGGCCGATGGCCTGGAGGTCTGTCCGGCCGAGCTTGCAGACGTGTTCGACGGAGTCCAAACGGTCGGGCCGTACTGGTTCGACGTGTGCCTGCCCCTCGAGAAGGGGGTTGCCCTGGACCTGCCCACCCCGCCTGTAGCTCACATCGCGCTGCTCGTTCGCGCGAGGACCGACGCGTCGGTGCGTGTAGCGAGACTCTCCGTGACCTACGAGGCCGGCGATGAGTTCTTCCATCTGGCACCGCCTCCGCTCGATCCCGGCGAACGCAGTGCGGCACTCATCATCACACCTTCGAGATGGGACGTCGTCGTGGCCGGTCCACCGGAGTCCGAGGCATCAGGGACCGGCGTGCGGGTCGTGGTCACGCAGCGTGGTGAGCGCGTTCGCGTGGTGAACGTCGAGAATGTCGGCCGGGACGGCGCGGGCCATGGTCCCGTCGTGCTCGGCGAGCCAGTCGTCGTCCGGATGCAGAACAAGGCGGGGCTGCGACAGCCCGTCTCTCTGGCGGTGTACTGGGTGTAAACGCCGAGCGAACGGTGATCCAGCCGCTTGACGGGAGCCGAACGGGACCACAGGCTGGCCCGAGTAGGGGACCACAAACGGAGGGACACCGATGGCAGACGCGAACGAGCAGCTGATCCGGGACGGCTACGACGCCTTCAGCGCCGGCGACATGGAGAAGCTCGGCTCTCTGTTCAAGCCCGACATCGTGCACAGCGTGCCGGGCAACAACCAGCTGACCGGGGACTACAAGGGTATCGACGAAGTGCTCGGCCTCTACGGGAAGCTGTTCGAGATCACCGGCGGCAACATGTCGGTCGACCTCAAGAGCGTCACGGTCGACGGTGACAAGGTTGCTGCGGTGCACACGAACAAGGCGGAGCGTGACGGCAAGACGCTGAACAGCGACACCACGCTGAACTTCACGATCGACGGCGGCAAGATCGCCCGCATCGACGAAGTTCCGTCCGACCAGGCCGCCGAAGACGCGTTCTGGGGATAGAGCGCGCAGGGGCAATCAAACGGAGGGAATCCGAAATGGCAAACGCCAACGAGGACCTGGTTCGGGACGGCTACGCAGCCTTCAGTGCCGGCGACATGGAGAAGCTCGGCTCGCTGTACACGGATGATTTCGTGCACAGCGTTGGTGGCAACAACCAGCTCACAGGCGACTACAAGGGTGTCCCCGCGGCCATGGGCTTCTACGGCCAGCTTTTCGAGCAGAGTGGCGGGACGTTCTCCGTCGACCTCAAGAGCGTGAAGGCCGACAGCGACAACGGCGTGGTCTCGGTGCACAGGAGCAAGGCCGAGCGCGACGGCAAGAAGCTTGACGCCGACACGACGCTCAACTTCACGGTCAAGGACGGCAAGATCGCTCGCATCGACGAGGCCCCGTCCGACCAGGCCGCCGAGGACGACTTCTGGGGCAAGGCCTAACTCAAACCATCACGTCGACGGCGCGCCGACCAATCGGCGCGCCGTCGCGATGATGTCCTCGTTCGACGAGCCGGGTGGGAACACGTCAACGCCTCGCTCGGCGAGTCGCTTCGCCGCCCAGGGCGGCACCGTGCCGCCTGCGAACACCGGTACATCGCCCGCGACCTCGCGCACCCGGTCGAGGACGCGCTCCACTACCTCAACCCGCCCGCCCACGTTGAGGCCCACCAGCTGGACGTCCTCGTCGCGCGCCGCGGCTGCGATCTGATCGGCCGTGGCCATGCCTACGTTCACCACTTCGAACCCGACGTCGCGGAGGATCCGAGCCACGACCATCACGCCTCGCCAATGACCGTCGAGGCTCGTCTTGGCGAGCAGCACCCGAGCCGGACGGCTCGAGCCACCCGGCGCCGCGGTCACAGCTGAACCGGAACCTTCCAGCTCCCGAACGCCTCGCGGTACACCGCGCCCACCTCGCCGATGGTCACATCCGCGTCGAGCGCGTCGAGCATCAACGGGATCACGTTGTCGTCGGCTCGACAAGCCGCCTCGAGCGCACGCAGCGCGTCGCCGGCCGCCGCCTCGTGACGCTCGCGCCGCACGCCGGCGACCCGATCCATCCCTCGGTCCCATGCGTCGGAGCCACCAGCGAACCCGTCGATCTCCCAGGGCGTCGCGTCGTCGGTGTGGATGTCCACGCCCACGATCGAGCCGGAACGCATGCTCTCTGCTATCTGGTTGTCGGCGGCGCGCTGGAGTAGCCAGCCATCGTCGATCGACTCGATGAAGCCGCCCCGCGCCTGGACCTCCTCGAAGAACTCCCAGGCGCGCGTCTCCAGCGCCTCGGTGAGCGACTCCACGAAGTACGACCCACCCAGCGGGTCAGCCACGTCCACCAGCCCGCCGCACTCCTCCTGGAGGATCTGCTGGATGCGGATCGACATCTGGTGCGCGTGGTCCGAGGGGATGGAGATCGCCTCGTCGTAGCCCGAAACGCCGAGCGACTGCACGCCGCCGAGACCAGCCGCGAGCGCCATCAACGTGCCGCGAACGAGGTTGTTCAGCGGCTGCTGGTAGGTCATCGCCGACCCCGCGGTCACCACGTGGATGCGCAGCGCAAGTGCCTTCTCATCGGTCACGCCGTACCGCTGCGAGAGCAGGTCGTGCCACATCTTGCGAGCCGCGCGGAGCTTGGCGATGTCCTCGAAGAACGCCATTGACGTACGGAAGCTCACGCCGCCGATCCCGCGGGCGAACCCGTCGATGACCAGCCCGCGATCGCGCACCGCGTCGAGGTACTCGACCGCGTTGGCCATCACCGCCCCGAGCTCCTCGTGCGCGACGAGCCCCGAGTCAGCACCGTTGTAACCCGCGACCGACACCGGTACCCATCGGGGCATGCGCTCGGTGCAGAACTCGATGAGATCGCGGTTGAGGCGCAACCCCTCGCGTGGCGGGATCTGGTCCTTGGTGAGACAACCCACGTAGGTGAGGAAGAAGTCGCTCTGGCCGGTCCCGGCGAGCTTCGTGAAGTCGACGCCCCGCCGCTTCGCCGCCACCCAGTACGACCCGAGGCACCACGGTGCGGCCTGCACCACGCCGGCGCCCGGGTGGGCGTACGTCTGCTCGATCGGAAGCCCGTCGATCGCTACCTGCACGTCGCGCGCGCTCAGGAGGACCGAGCCGGTCTGCCCGACGTCTTCGCGCCGGGCGTCGACCTCGGGATGGTCGGGGTCGTAGAGGTGGTCGTTCGTGACCCGGTCCCGCTTCATGATGAAACCGGTCTCGCCCTGCTCGAGCAGGAACCGCAACCGTTGGTTCAGTTCTTCAGGGCTGCCGTATCCGCTGAGCTGAAAGATGCGCCACGGCTTCCCGCGGTACATCTGCAGGTATGCGCCCCGAACGAACGGCGCTTCACCGGGCGGCGCGGCGCGAGCGCCGTGGTCGGCCGGGAGGTCGTCAGGTCCGTAGACGGGTCGGAGCGGGATCCCCGACGGTGTCGTCGGCTCGTCCGCCTTGCTGGGTCGACTCCGCTGTGCCCTCCCGGCCGTCCGGCCAGGGCTCCGCTTCGTCTCCGCCATCGCGTCCCTTTCCGTCCCCCTGGACACCGTCGCGCCCCTCGAAGCGGGGGGAGCGCTTCTCCACGAAGGCCCGTGCGCCCTCGATCATGTCGTACGAGCCGATCGCCTGCGTGAGCAGCGCCATCCCGTGCATGTACGCGTCGCGGTGCTGGTTCCAGAGCGTGTTGGACGACACCTTGGTGATCTCGAGGTACCGGGGGCTCAACGCCAGCAGCTCCTCGGCCCACTTCAGGACCTCGGCCTCAAGCTGGTCATCGGGCACCACCGCGTTGATGAGACCAAGGTCCTTGGCTTCGTGGGCGCTGTATCGCCGGCACAGGAACGCGATCTCCTTCGCACGCTTCTCACCCACGGAGTGCGTGAGGAAGTTGGCACCGCCGAAGACGGGGGAGCTGCCGACGCGGGGCCCGGTCTGACCGAACGTGGCGCTCTCGGCTGCGATCGCGAGGTCGCAGGAGACCACGAGCTCGTTGCCACCGCCCGCGGCGACGCCGTTGACGGCCGCGATCACCGGGCGCGGGCTCGAGCGGATGGCCTCGAACAGCTCGAGCGAGCAGCGGAAGAGCTTGCGGAGCTCATCGGGTTCGGGGTCGGCCAGCTCGGCGAGGTAGCCACCGGCGCAGAATCCTCGACCCGAGCCGGTGATCACGATCACACCGGCATCGGTCGACGCGTCGACCAGTCGGCGCAGCTCGTCGCCCATCATCCGGTCGTACGCATTGAGACGCTCGGGGTGATCGAGCACCAACCAGGCGACCTCGCCCCGCCGCTCGGCCCGGACGTCGGCCATCAGGCGACCGCTATGATCGTCAACACTGGCGTTGACGATACCAGCGGGCCTCGCGACACGGCAATGCTTCGGCCACATCGGGGGATTGGTCCATGGCGAAGGAGACGAAGCGGAGTCCTGGCCGGACGGCCGGGAGGCCGGAGCGGAGTCGACCCGTGCAGAAGGAACGGATCATCTCAGCCGACTCGCATGTGACGATCCGTGACGCCGCGGTCCTCGAGCACCTTCCCGCGAAGCACCACGACGCGTACCGCGCCGGCAAGCTCGCTGCACTGCGCAAGTTCGTCGGTGATGAGGCCGAGAAGATGATCGAGTCCGACCAGCTCGGGCTCGACGACGACGAAGAGCAGCACCGCTGGGAGTCGGCCGGCCGCCCCGGCGCGTTCGACCCGCACGCACGCCTCGTCGATATGGACACCGACCAGGTCGACGCCGAGATCCTGTACACGGATTCGTGGGCGGGTGCCGCGTTCTACGAGATGCCCAATGGTGGTTGGCTCGCCGGCTTCCAAGCGTTCAACTCGGCGGCCATCGACTTCGCCTCGGTCGATCCCGAGCGCCTGCTTCCCGTGTACATCATCCCGATCGCCGACATCGACGAGGCGGTGAAGGAGGTGCAGCGTGTCGCCAACGAGGGTGCCCGCGCCGCGCACCTGCCGCTGTACCCGATGGACCTCGGGTTTCCCGGCTATTGGGACGAGACCTACGACCCGCTGTGGTCGGTGCTTTCCGAGGTGGGCATGCCGGTGAGCCAGCACGTGGCGAGCAACGCGTACCTCGCCACGTTGCGCGCCGCCGACCCCACGCCGATGCGGGGCGTGATGCACGCGCTGCCCAACATCTTCATGGCCGAGTCGATCGGTTTCTGGATCGTCGCCGGCATCCTCGAGCGGTTCCCGAGGCTCAAGGTTGTGATGGTCGAGGCCGGCCTCGGTTGGCTCCCGTACTGGCTGGCGCGCCTTGACCGCATGATGACCAAGCACGGCTGGGACCACTTCGACATGTTGAAGGAGAAGCCGAGCGTCTACTGGCACCGCCAGATGGCCGCCACGTTCGAGGAGGACGAGCTCGGCATGGAGCTCCGCGAGCTCATCGGCGTCGAGAACATGATGTGGGCGACCGACTACCCGCACCCCGACAGCACCTGGCCGCACTCGCAGGACGTCATCCACACGCACTTCGACGGCCTGCCACTCGACGAGACCCGCCTCATGATCGGCGGCAACGCCGCCCGCCTCTACAACCTCTAGCGAAACTCGGGAATGACCTGTTGCGCGAACAACGTCAGCGTCTCGTGCGACGGGTAATCCGACGGCCAGATCACGATCGCTCGGCACCCGGCGTCGACGTACCGCTGGATCCGGTCGCAGACCTGTTCGGGCGTGCCGACGAGGTTGGCGTCGCGCCAGTCGTCGGGCGCGCCGCCCCAGATGTCGAGCGAGCCCGCCTCTTCGATCGCGGCCGTCGACTCCCTCACCAGCGCGTCGTGCTGCCACGACTTGACGATGGTCTCGGGGTCGCGCCCGACGTCACGACAGTGCCGGGCGAGCACCTCGCACTTGTGGGCGAACTCCTCGGGGGTCCCACCGAAGTTGGAGCAGTCAGCCCGTTCGGCGACGATGCGCAGCGTGCGGCGCTCGCCGGCGCCGCCGATCCAGATCGGCGGGTGGGGCTGTTGGAGCGGCTTGGGGTCGCACTGCGCGCTGGCCACTCGGTAGTAGGCGCCGTCGTACGTGGCGTCGGCCTCCGTCCACATCGCCCGGACGACGTCGACAGCCTCGGCCAGCCGGTCGAGGCGCTCGCGGGCGGTGGGGAAGTCGTAGCCATACGCCCGCAGCTCGCGCTCGTCCCACCCGGCACCGAGACCGAAGTCAAGGCGGCCACCGCTGATCACGTCGAGCGTCGCCGCCATCTTGGCGACGAGCGCGGGGTGACGGACGAGGTTGCAGGCGACCATGTGCCCGAGTCGCACACGGTTGGTGTGTTGCGAGAGCGCACCGAGCGCGGCCCACGACTCGAACACGGTCTCGTGCGCAGGCTCGGGCACGTTGTGGAGGTGGTCGTACACCCACACCGAGTCGTAGCCCATCTCTTCGGCGCGCTGCGCGGCCGCAATGGTCGCCAGCCACTTGGTCTCGGGCAGGGGGATGTCTCGCAGCTCCATGCGCCGGCCGATGGGGAGGATCAGGCCGAACGACACCCCTGTCACGGCGGACAACCTATTTCCCACTCTCGGCCCTTCGGGTCGGGCCGTTCGGGCCACGGCTGGCTGCGCCGCAGGGTACCTGCGGCGCCGACGCCCGCCTCTGGCTCGTGCACCGTCAAGCCGAGCTGAGGCACGCAGAGATGTGGGACTTCTCGACCGAACCCGAATTCCAGGAGAAGCTCGACTGGATCGAACGGTTCATGGAGGACGAGGTCTATCCGCTCGAGACGCTTGACCTCACGCCAGACCAGCTCCTGCGCGCGACCGCGCCGCTCAAGCAGCAGGTGAAGGACGCCGGCCTGTGGGCGTGCCACCTCGACCCCGAGCTCGGCGGGCAGGGCTTCGGACAGATGAAGCTCGCGCTGATGAACGAGACCATCGGCCGTTCGCTGATCCTGGCCCCGCCGATCTTCGGCAGCCAGGCGCCCGACTCGGGCAATGCCGAGATCCTCGCCATCGCGGGCACTGATGAGCAGAAGGACCGCTGGCTCTGGCCGCTGCTCGACGGGAGTCTGCGCTCCTGTTACTCGATGACCGAGCCCGGTGCCGGCTCCGACCCCACGCTCCTCACCACACGCGCGGTGCGCGACGGCGACGAGTGGGTGATCAACGGCCACAAGTGGTTCTCGTCGCGCGCGGCCAAGGCCGACATCATCATCGTCATGTGTGTGACCGACCCCGAGCAGCCGCCGATCTCTCGAATGTCGATGTTCGTGGTGCCGGCCGACGCGCCGGGCGTCAACGTCGTACGCGAGGTGGGTGTGCTCGGCCTCGGCGAGGCACACCACGCCGAGGTCATCTACGACAACGTGCGGGTTCCCGCTGACCATCTGCTCGGCGATGAGGGTGGCGCGTTTGTGATCGCGCAGAAGCGACTTGGGCCCGGCCGCATCCATCACTGCATGCGCTGGCTCGGTCAAGGCCGTCGCGCGTTCGACATGCTCTGCGAGCGGGCACTCACCCGGGTCACGCACGGCAGCGTGCTGTCGGAGAAGCAGACGATCCAGAACTGGATCGCCGACTCCTACGCGGAGATGCAGGCCGCTCGCCTCATGACCCTGCACGCCGCGTGGACGATCGATCAGCGCGGCACCTCGAAGGCTCGCACCGAGATCGCCGCCATCAAGTTCTTCGGAGCGAAGGTGCTCCACGACGTCATTGATCGGGCCATGCAGATCCATGGCTCGCTCGGCATGTCGAACGACCTGCCGCTCGAGACCATGTATCGACACGCGCGTGTCGCGCGCGTCGTCGATGGCCCCGACGAGGTCCACCGCGTCACGGTCGCTCGGCGTGTGCTCAAGGGCTACAAGCCCCACGACGGCCTCTGGCCCCGTGAGCACATACCCACGAGACGCCAGGCTGCCCGGCAGAAGTTCGCAGCCCTCCTCGATGAAGCGACCAGCGATCTCTAGTAGGGCGGAATGACAGGCGAGCTCGTCGACCCGCTCCGGCTCGCGGCGTGGCTGGACGAGCAGCTCCTGGACACTGGGGATGGGGAGCCGCTCGACGTGGAGCGAATCACCACCGGGGCGTCGAACGAGGTGTTCGTCGTACGGCGCGGTGGGGCCGAGTGGGTGCTCCGTCGGCCGTCACCGAACTCACCCGCTCCGCCCACGACGATGGGTCGTGAGTTCCTCGTGCTCTCGGCGCTGGAGGGCACGCCCGTGCCGCACCCGAAACCGCATGCGATGTGCAACGACGTCGAGGTGATCGGCGCGCCCTTCTATCTCATGGAGCGCGTGGACGGCTTCCCGGCGCGCATCCCCTTACCGCCGCCGTTCGATGCCGACGTTGGTGAGCGCCACGGCATGGGGACCACGCTCGTGGACGCCCTCGCCGACCTCTCCCAGGTGGACTGGCGTGGCCGTGGCCTCGAGGAGTTCGGCCGCCCCGACGGATATCTCGATCGACAGGTCGACCGTTGGCTCGGCCAGCTTGAACGTGCCCGCAACCGAGACCTTCCCGCCGTCGACGGCGTTTCCACGTGGCTGCGGGAGCACACACCCGTGATGGGCGAGCCCGGGATCCTCCACGGAGACGTGCACTTCGGCAACGTGATGTTCCATCACGGCGGGCCGGCGCGCATTGCCGCAATCGTCGACTGGGAGCAGTCCACGATCGGTGATCCGCTCGTCGACCTCGGGTGGCTGCTCGCGCTTTGGGACGAGTCAGGCGAAGAGCCGATTCGCGGCCTCTCCGAGATGCGCGTCACGCACGAGGTTGGGTTCCCCACCCGCGCCGAGCTCGCCGAGCGCTACGCCCGCGTGACCAGCCGGGAGCTCGAGCACCTCGGTTGGTACGAGGTGCTCGCGCTGTTCAAGCTGGGGTGCGTGCTCGAAGGCGCGTACGCCCGATATGCGACAGGGGAGAGCACGAACCCGGCGCATGCCAGGCTGGAGCAGATGGTCCCGAGCCTGTTCCGCAGTGCGGCGGCCATCGTCGAGGGAGGCGGGAACCCGCGATGACCGTGCAGCTCGACCACTTGGTCCTCGCGGTCAACGTCCTCGACGAAAGCCTCGCCTTCTACACCGGCATCCTCGGTCTCGAGCGTGACGGCGAGGACGGTCCGTTCACGGTCGTACGGGTCACGCCCGACTTCGTGCTCCTCGTCGCGCCCTGGGGAACCGAAGGCGGGCAGCACCTCGCGTTCTCGATGTCAGCCGCCGAGTTCGGAGACACCTTCCAGCGGATCAAGGACGCCGGACTCGCGTACGGCGACGATCCGCACGCCGCCGACAACATGCACGACCCCGGCGACGAGACCGGCGCCCACGGCTTGGGGACAACCCTCTACGTCAACGACCCGAACAACCACCTGATCGAGATCCGCCACTACGAGCGTTAGCTGCGCGGGGTGAACGTGACCGGGAGGTTGCGCGGACCCCAGATCTGCCCGTGCGACCACTCGATGGTGGTGCCGGGCACGAGCTCGTAGTCGGGGAGTCGGCGCAAGATCTCCTGGACCGCGACCTCCGACTCGAGTCGCGCCAGGTGCATCCCGAGGCACCGGTGGATACCCATGCCGAAACCGAGGTGCTTGTTCGGCTTGCGCTCGAAGATCACCTCATCGGAATCCTCGAAGATCGTGTCGTCCCGGTTGGCCGACGCAGTGAGCAGCAGAACCGGATCGCCCTCGCGCAACTGCTGTCCGCGCAGCTCGGTGTCCTTCTTCATGACGCGTGCCGGCGACCCGGGAGGGAAGCAACGCAACAGCTCGTCCACTGCTGCGGGAATGAGCGATCGGTCGGACACCAGACGCGCCCGCTGATCGGGGTGTTCGGCCAACCACCAGAGCATGCTGGCGATAAACGACGACGTCGTGTCGAACCCCGCCATCATGATGAGGATGCAAAACATCACCCGCTCCTCGTCGGTGAGCGGGCGGTCGTCAACAGTGGCCTGCACGAGCAGCGTGATCAGGTCGTCGCGTGGCTCGTGCTCGCGCTGGGCGAGGAGTGCCATGAAGTACTCGTTCATCTCTTCGTAGGCCAGGGCCGCGCTCTCGGGCTCAGTGGCTGTCGCCTGCGTGATCCGGTGCGCCCAGTCCTCAAACTTCACTCCGTCGTCGTACGGCGTCCCCATGATGTCGGCGATGACGCTCGCCGGAAGCTTGCGGGCGAAGTCCCAGAACAGGTCCGCTTCACCTGTCTCGATGAATGCGTCGATCAGCACACTCACGCGTTTGCGGATCTCGGGCTCGTACTCGGTCATCTTCTGCTGCGTGAAGTACGGCTGCACGATCTGGCGGTAGAACGAGTGATCCGGAGGGTCAGACATCGTGAGCGGGAATCGACGCTCGCCATGTCCGCTGTTCGGGATCGTCACGACAAACGACGAGAAGTGGTCGGTGTCGAAGTAGACCTCGTGCAGGTCGTCGTAGGTGGTGATGATCCAGAAGCCGCCGTGTTGGTCGCTGCGCGCCACCGGGCACTGCTCACGCAAGACCGCGTACGCGTCCAGCGGGTCCTGCATGAACGCGACGTCGTGATGGTCGAAATGCTCGGTGACCTTCTCGACGTCGCTCATCGATCCCCCCTCGCGATCAACGCCGTGGTCGATGAAAGTAGAGGGGCGCGGGCATGCTGTCCAGATGAACATCCCGAAGCGGTGGGCGCGGTTCGCGACCTGGAGCGCCATCGTCGTTCTCATCCCGGTTGCGCTCGTCATGCTGGGTACTGGGATCGCCGACTACGAGAGCGCCGGCAAGCTTGACGAGCGTGGCGCCGAGGTGCCGGCTGAGGTCGTGCACGTGACGGTGAACACCGGCGGGGAGGACGGCCCGACGAGCACGCTGACCATTCGGTTCAAGCCGCGAGGCGATGACCCCACGAAGACATGACGAACGTTTCGTACGACGGCGACTTCGAGCACGACCACCCGCGGGCCGACCGTCAAGGCATCCGCATCGAGTACGACCCCGAGAACCCGGAACATGCCCGGGTCGTGGGCCAGTCGGGCGACGCGCTGGACCGGATGATCGGCGGCGCCGTCTTCACCAGGGTGATCGTGGCGTTCGCGATCGTCTCCCGCCGCCGCCCCGACCTCCTCGGCGGGTGAGCGGGGACAGCGTTGGGGCCCGAGCGGGGAGCCCCTGCCCCGGCCAATTCCCCAATCCCACTTAAAGTGGGCAGATTGGCCCTCAAACCAGCACTCTGAGTGGTCGAAGGGGTGGGCATGCGCTCGCCCCGTCGACTGTCGGCCCTCCGGCTGGTCCTCTCGATCTTGGTGCCTGTCGGCCTCGTGGCGGGCGTGGTCTTCAGCGTCACCGCGGAGGCAGCCACGACCTTCCGCCGCGACGTGGCCCAGCAGCCGGTCGCCAACACCCGCGTGGAGCCAACGGCGCCAGCCCAGCCCGTCCAGCCGGTCGAGCCCGCCGATCCCCGGGTCATCGTCACCCCGCCCGTCGGGGCTGGCCTCGACATCTACCCGGCGGCCGGAGCTCCGGTCCCAAGCCAAGGTCTGCCCGCGTTCAACGAGCTCGGATCCCCGCTCGTGCTCTTGGGAGTTCAGCAGTACGGAGACTGGATCCAGGTGCTGCTGCCTACCCGACCCAACGGGTCCACCGGATGGGTGCGCGCGCAGGATGTGAGCAGGTCGGTGCCGGCCCACCGCGTCGAGATCTCGCTCGCCGCTCACGAGCTGAAGGTCGTTCGCATGAGCGACGACGCGGTTCTCCTGACGACCGCGGTGGGGATCGGGCGGCCAACGACCCCCACACCGTCGGGCCAGTTCTTCGTGCGCGATCACTTCCCGACGGGCTCGATGAACCACCCGTACGGGCCGTTCGCCTTCGGCCTCTCCGGTCACTCCGACGTCTTCTACCAGTTCGGCACCGGTGACGGACGGATCGCGATCCACGGCACGAACCAGCCGTCGAGCATCGGAGCCGACGCCTCGAACGGTTGCCCGCACGTGGCGAACGACATCGTGCTCGCGCTGATCGACTACCTCCCGCTCGGCACTCCCGTCATCATCTCGTAGCCCCGAACGTCGGTTTCAGACGACGCCGGACTCCCTGAGCTTCTCAAGATCCTCAGCGGTGACGCCAAGCAGGCCGCAGTAGATCTCTTCGTTGTGCGCGCCGATGTCGGGCCCGGTCCAACGCACGGAGCCCGGCGATGCAGACAGGCGCGGTACCGCGTTCGGCATCTTGACCGGGCCGAGATACGGGTCGTCGACGGTGATGATCGCGTCGCGGTCCTTGTAGGCGGGGGAGTCGACAATGTCGGCGGCGTCGTGGGCCATGGCGATCACTGCGCCGGCCTCCTCGAACGCGTCGAGCACTTCCTGTGCCGAGCGTGCCGCGATCCACTCGCCGACCGCGTCGAGTAGGGCTTGCATGTTCTCGGGCACGTTGCGCGACACGGGTGTGGCGAACCGTGGATCATCGGCGAGCTGCCCGCCGCCCACGAGCAACAGCATCCGACGGATGACGGTCTCGGCTGCCGCTGACATCGAGAGCCATTTGCCGTCGGCCGACTGGTAGACGTTGCCAACCATCAAGCCGAGCGGGAAGCGGTTCCCGGCGCGCTCGGTGACGACGCCGAGCTGGTCGTACGTGGGGATGTGCCACTCGATCATGCGGAACAGCGTCTCGAACAAGGCCAGGTCGACGATCTGCCCGGTGCCCGTGCGTTCGCGGTCGTGGAGCGCGGCCAGCACGCCGTATGCACCCATCAGCGCCGTAGACGTGTCGCCGAGCGAGAAGCCGATGTGATTCGGCGGTCCCTGGGGAAAGCCAGACAGGTGCAGCGCACCACTCAATGCCTCGGATGGGCGTCCGAACATCGGCTTGGGGTTCGACGCGGCGCTCTGCTGCCCGTAGCCGCTGATGCGGAGCATGATCAGGCGCGGGTTCTCGGCGTGCAGCCGCTCCCACCCGATGTTCCAGCGCTCCATCGTTCCTGGACGGAAGTTCTCGACGAGCACGTCGGCGTCGCGCGCCAGGCGCATCAACAGCTCCTGACCCTCTGGCGTGCGCAAGTCGAGAGTGATGCAGCGCTTGTTCCGGCCGGCCACCGTCCACCACAGAGGGCGGTCGTCCTTCCGCGGTCCGAGCCGGCGCAGCCCGTCGCCCTCCGGCGGCTCGATCTTGATCACGTCGGCGCCCAGGTCGCCGAGGAGCGTGGCGGCGAACGGCCCGGCGAGCACGTGACCCACGTCGATGACGCGCAGGTCGTCGAGCGCCTCGCTCATGTGTCCTCCTGCATTGCCTCGCTCGCTGCGGTCGGGGATACCCCGCCCGCGGGCGCTCGCTCGGTCGGCGCGGAGTGCGCGTGGCGAGTCAGGAGGTCGCGGGCGACGCGCACCATCGCCGCGTCGACCATCTGGCCCTCGTGATCGAGGGCGCCCATGCCGTCCCGCGCCGCGCCGTCCCACGCCTCGAGGAGACGCTTGGCTGCCGCCACATCGTCGGGCGTTGCGCCGAACACTTCGTTGACGATCTCAACGTGTGATGGGTGGATGACCATCATCCCTTCGTAGCCGATGGCTCGTGATTGCCGGGCGAACGCCTCGACCTCGTCGAGCTCTCGAAGGTTGGTCACGACGCCGGTCATCGGGTTGGGGACACCAGCCGCCCGCATGTCGACGAGGATCTCCGAACGCAGGTACAGCGTCTCCAGGAACAGCGGTGGCGTCCAGCCGAAGCCGAGCGCATGGGCCAAGTCACCGTTCAGCGCCGCGGCTCCACCCATGTACGCCACCCGGGGAGACGACGACGCCAGGTCGAAGGCGCGGCGAGCGGCCGCCGCATTCTCCACGCTTGGCCACACGCGCACCGAGCCGCTGGGGAGTCCGGCCCGACGTTCGCGCTTGTCGAGACCTTTGGCCACGCGCTGCACCTCGGCGGGCTCGGTCACTTTGGGCACCATCACGGCGACGAGACCCTGCTGCACGATGGCGTCGAGATCGGCATCGAGGCAGCTCTCGGAGAGCGCGTTGATGCGGACGCAGACGGCGGGCGCTGCATCACCGGCACCGAGCCACTCCGCCACGACGGCGCGGGCGTCACCACGCTCGGTCGCGGGCACGGAGTCCTCGAGGTCGAGGATGACCGCGTCTGCGCCCGATGCAACCGCTCGCTCGCGGAAGTCGCGTCGATGTCCGGGGACGAACAGCGCGGAGCGGATCCGCGGTGGCGCCGCGCTCATCGCGACTCGCCGAGGCGATACAGGTGGCGGGCGTTCCCGGCCAGGATCAGGTCGCGCTCGTCCTCGGGCACACCCGAGAAGTCGGCGTTGATCGTGCGCCAGGAGTTCGGCCAGTCCGCGCCCACGTGCGGGTAGTCGCTCGACCACATCATCCGGTCGGGCCCGATGTCGGCCCGGTTGCGCACCGCGAAATGATCCGTGATGTACGTGTACGAGAAGTTGCGGTCCATGTACTCACTCGGCGGCATCGTGAGCTTGAGGCCCGAGCCTCGGCCCAGCCGGTGGTAGCGGTCGTCGATCTGCTCCTTGAAGTACGGGATCCAGCCGCAATCCACTTCCGCGAGTACCACTTGGAGCTCGGGGAAGCGGTCGAGCACGCCGGAGAAGATGAGCTGGAGGATGCGCTGCGGCACGTCGTAAAAGCGCACGTCGCCCGGCAGCTTCGTCTTGTGTGACGTGGGCATGCCGGCCACGAGCGTGACGTGGATGGACAGCGGGACGCCGGCGTCGACCGCAAGGCTCCACAGCGCGTCGTCTTCGGGCTCGATGTCGAGTCCCCCATGCGGGTATCGGCTGAGGAGCCCCCCGACGATCCCGGGGTTGACGACGGCCCGTTCGAGCTCGCCGACGGCGTCGGCCACGCCGCTGTTCGGGATCATCGCGAGCCCGCATAGGCGGTTGGGCGCGTGACCGCAGTACTCGGCGAGCCAGTCGTTGTACGCGCGCACCATCGCGAGGTGGTACTCGGCGTCTTCGTTGGCGGCAATGGCCCACGAGAGACGGGGGGTGGGGTAAAGGATCTCGGCGTCGACGAAGTCACGGTCCTGCTCCGCGAGTCGCCCGGCCGGGTTGTGCGCGCCCTCCCGCACGTCCTCCCACTTGATCCATGGCCGCATCGCGTCGGGATCCATGCCAGCTGAGGCGTTGAGCCCGAAGTTGATCGGATCCTCGACCCCTTCGATGACCCACGCGTCGCCCTCGGCGAACCGCTCCATGCGCGGCGCTCGGTCGCGCAACTTCGCCGGTACCCGTGAGGTGTAGAGGTCGGGTGGCTCGAGCACGTGGCTGTCAGCCGAGATGAGCCGGTACTGGTGCTCCATCAGTTCGGGTCGATTCCGTTACGGCGTCCCGGCCTCCGGCCACGCCTCCACTGCATCTCCATCAGGGCGTGCCTCTCGTGAGCAGCATGCACCCGGCCACCGGCCCGCCACCGTTGGCGACCACGGCAGTCTGCGGCGCGTCGAGCTGGCGATCACCGCTGTCACCGCGGAGCTGGAGGCAGGCCTCGTGCAGAAGGCCGAAGCCGTGGAGTCGGCCGGCCGAGAGCTGACCGCCGCAGGTGTTCAGCGGGACATCACCGTCGCGTGCGATGCGCTTGCCACCTTCGACGAACTCGCCGCCGGTGCCTGGTTCGCAGAAGCCGAGCGCCTCGAGCCAGGCCAGCGCCAGAAAGCTGAAGCCGTCGTAGAGCTGGGCGAGGTCGACGTCCGCCGTCGTCAGGTCGGAGCGAGACCACAGGTGCGCGGCCGCGTCGCGCGCCGCCATCGTGGTGAGGTCATCGAACTGGTCCCACGACGGGCGACCGCGCATCGCAGTGCCCACGGCGTGCACGTGAGCCGCCGGGCGGCGCGCGTCGGGCGCCGCATCGACGTGCGAGACGACGACTGCCGTTGCACCGTCGACCGGCAGGTCGCAGTCGAACAAGCACAGCGGCGTACTGATCATGCGAGCGCCGAGGTACTCGTCCAGCGAGAGCGGCTCGCGGAACACTGCCCTTGGGTTGTCTGCCGCGTTGGCTCGGTCGGTCAGTGCGATCTGCGCAAGCTGCTCGCGGGTGGTGCCGTACCGGTCGAAGTGAGCCTGGGTGTAGAGCGCGAGCAGGTTGGCGCTCGAACCAGCACCGAACGGGATCGACCATTGCCGGTACCCGTCGACTCGCGCGTTGCCGAGACCAGCCGCATGCGCTACCTCGGCGCGAGACCCCGAGCCCTGCTGACTCGACTCGGTGACCGTCCTCCAGACGACGACGTGGCGCGCCAGCCCGGATGCGATCGCTAGGCACGCGGCGACCACGGCGCCCAACGGCGCCGGACCCTCGGCGCCGCCGTGGCTCCATCCCAGCTCGAGGCGGAGCGCATCTTGCACATCGCGCACGCCGGCGCTCGCGTACCGGCCCGCGTCACGAGCATTGAGGGCGCCGCCGGGGAACGTGGCCAGACCGTCGATGTCGGCGCGGGCGAGGCCGGCGTCCTCGATCGCGGCGAGCACCGCTTCGAGCGTGAGGTCGAGGTTCGTCCGCTCGAGGTTCCGGCCAATCGCGGACTGGCCCAGACCCGTGATTGCCGAACGCCGCTCGAGGATCTCAGTCATCGCTTCCGCTCTCGGCGCTTCGCGCCTCCATGGATCGTCGTCGCAAGCGACGACTCGGTGCTCCGGCGGTCGGCGGAGCCGCCGCCTGCGCGGGGCCGCTCCGGCCCCGCTCGCTGCGGGCCGGGGTACCCGACCCGCGGACGCGCGCTCATGTGGCCGGCTCGAAGAGTGGGAACCACACGTCGTCCACTTGCTCGAAGCAGACCTGGACAGCCATGCCGCCGGCGACCGCGCCCGCCTCGACGTTCACGAGGTTCGTGGTCAGCCGGAGCCCCGGCTGCTCGACGAGCTCGACGATCGCGATCACGTACGGCGGGTCCATCAAGCCCCAGTCCTGATGGTTCACCGTGAAAGTCGCGACCGTGCCGCGGCCGGTCACTGGTTCTGGTGCGACGGAGCGCGATGCGCACTGCGGACACACCGGCGCCGGCGGGTGCACGTACGAGTAGCAGTCGCCACAACGCAGGAAGCGCAACCGCCCGTCGACACCGGATGTCCAGAAGAACTCGGTCTCGGGCGTGAGCGCGGGGAGCGGGCGCGTCGGTGCGTCGGTGCTCATGCTGGCATGCAGAGGCCGGCATCGACGCAGAGCACCTGGCCGGTGATCATCGACGCGTCGTCACTGGCAAAGAACACCGCCGCGCCGGTGAGGTCTTCGGGCTCCAAGGTGCGGTGCAACGCCGCCTTGCGCCGTAGCTCTTCGATGCGCGCCGGCTCGAGGTCGGCCTTCATCGCGTCGGTGAGTACGGGGCCGGGGGAAATGCAGTTCACGGTGATCCCGTACTGGCCGAGCTGCACCGCGAGGAACTTCGTGAGCCCGACGATGCCCCACTTCGTCTGGTTGTACCCGAAGGAGTTGAGACCTTCATACACGGGTGCTTCGAACCGGTCGGGCGCGTAGATGTACGCCGCGTCCGACGCCTGCATGATCACGCGGCCGCGGGCTTGCTCGACCATCGGGACCGCGGCGGCGCGCGTCATGAGCCACGCGCCGTGCAGGTTCACGTCGAACACCTTCTTCAGGTAGGCGAGGCTGTGGTCGGTCTTGTCGAGATCGCCGAAGAGGGCCGCGTTGTTGAGCAGCACGTCCACGGTGCCGAAGCGCTCGACGCTCTGGCGCACGCACGCCGCCGCCGACTCCTCGTCGGCCACGTCGGTGGGCACGAAGATGGCTTCGCCACGGCTCGAGAGCTCCTCGAGGGTCGCCTCACCGTCCTCCTTGTTGAGGTCGGCGATCACCACGTGAGCGCCCTCGTCGAGGAGCCGGGTCGCGTAGGCCTTGCCGATGCCACGCCCCGCGCCGGTGACGATGGCGACCTTGCCCTGCAGCCGCACCAACCGATGTTCCCACGGGCCTTCCCGAGCGTCAACACCCGCGTTGACGACAATGGGACTGTTACGAGTAGCGCGCCGCCGGTGTGCCGGGCGGGTTGGAGACGCCGGGCTTCGCGTCGGGGTTGGTCACGCAGATCTCGCACTCGAGACCATCCGGATCGCGGAAGAAGACGCTCAGGATCGAGCCGAAGTCGGTGACGAACTCATCGGCCGCGCCTCGCGCGATCAGCCGCTCGCGGATCGTCTCGAACGCCTCGATCGACTCCGCGTGCAAGGCTAGATGGTCGATGCGCCCCCGCTCGAACATCGGGACCTGTCGCTCGGCTTCGGCGTTGCCCTCGACCTGGAACACGTTGAACGCCGAGTGCGGACCGACGTGGACGGTCGACATGCGGACGCCCGACGGCACGGCAGGGTCTTCCGGGCCGTCGCGCTCGACCACGGCGCCGAACACCTCCTCATAGAAGGCGTGGAGCCGATCCGTGTCGTGCGTGAGGATCGCAACGTGGTTGAAGCCGTCGACCAGCATCGAGCCTCCTTCGACATCGAGCATAGAGAAACGGTTGGGTGGGGCCGGCACCGATGAGGCATGGTGATGCCGTGGATCACCGCGACGCCGACACGCTCGAGGCGGGCATCGCCGAGGTGCGTCTGGCGGCGAAGGACGACGGACGCGTCGAGCTGATCGTCGCTCGACCTGACGTGGAAGAGCGGGCAGTTCTCGACGAGGCGACGCTCGACGCCCGCGCAGGGTTGGTCGGTGACAACTGGCTCCCGCGGGGCAATCGCCGACGGGAGGACGGGTCCGCGGATCCCGAAGCCCAGGTCACGCTGATGAACGCACGAGCCGCCGCGCTCATCGCCGGCGATCGCCAGCTGTGGCCGCTCGCGGGCGACCAGCTCTACGTCGACTTCGATCTCGGTGTCGAGAACCTCCCGCCCGGAAGCCGTCTCGCGATCGGTGACGCGGTCGTCGAGGTAAGCGCGACGCCGCACACGGGGTGCGCAAAGTTCCAGGCCCGATTCGGGAAGGACGCGCTGCGGTTCGTCAACTCACCCGTGGGTCGCGACCTGAACCTTCGGGGCATCAACACCAAGGTGATCGCCGGTGGTGTGGTCCGCGTCGGTGACGTCGTCCGGAAAGCGGGACCCTGAATCAGCTGGCATCGGTGATCTTGAACACCGGGTGCTGCGCCGGGTCTGGGAGCTGCTCGAAGAAGCGCTTCACCTCACCGTCCCACTTGGCGCGGTACGCGGCGATGATCGGCGGGCGTTCCGCCGCAGGAACTTCGGTCGCCGTGAAGCGTTGCCGCTTCCGTCGCCGACGGATCTCGCCACCGCCAGCCGCGCGCAGGTTCTGCACCCATTCCGACTCGCCCCGGGCAGACATCAAGTAGCGCTCTCCACCCAGCTCGAGGACGTTCACCGGGAGCAGCTGGGGCTTGCCGCTGCGCCGGCCCACCACCGAAAGCGTCGGAACGGCACCCGACCAGCGCACCATCGAGTTGGCGACCTTGCGGAGCAACCACCCGGGACGGATGCGACGAGCCGGTTCGCTCATCCCTTGATGCACTCGCGGAGGAAGTCTTGGAGCCTTGGGAACCAGTGCGCGCCGACCGTCGGCATGCCGATGCAGGCATGCGGTGACTCGGGGTACACGAGGAGCTTGGTCGTGTTGGCGGCGAGCTCCCAGCGTGCGGCCATGAAGAGGTTGTCGTCGATGAAGTGGTCGTCGGTCCCTACCGTGAACAGTGCGGGCGGGAGGTTCCGCAGGTCGGCGTATAGCGGAGAGATGTCGGGAGCGCGCCGCTGATCGCTCGACATTCCCGGTACGAAGCACTCCTCGATTCTCCGCAGGGTGGCGTTCGACAGGACGTCGGGACGCTCGGGCTCGGCGCATTGACTCGGCAGGGTGCCGCTGTGTTCGTACTGGCCGAAGACGAGGTTGGCGCCGACGAACCGGTCGACCGCGTCGTGCTTGTCCCGCACACGGACCAACGTGCACGCCGACAGGTGCGCACCGGCTGACTCCCCGCCGATGAGCAGGCGTGCCGAGCCGTACTCCTTCTCGGCGTGCTCGAGCAGCCACAGTGCTGCGGCTTCACAGTCGTCCGTAGCCGCGGGATAGGGATGTTCGGGCGCGAGCCGATAGTCGACGCTCACGAAGGCGAGGTTCAGCTCGGCGCTCAGCATCTCGTGCAGGAGATCGGTCATCTCTGGCTCGCCAGTGACCCATCCGCCACCGTGGATGTGCAGCATCACCGCGTCGACCTGGTCCGGCACGAAGGTGCGGAGACGCATCGGCCCGGCGGGGCCATGGATCGTCCGGTCGATCCCTTTGTCGGACGGGAACGTCTGTCCCACGTGCGCGGCTCGCCACGCAGTCACCCACTCATCGAGCGGCATCGACGGATCGTCGGGCGCCTGCGCGAACGAAGCGATGTATGCGTCGGCTTCCTCACGCAGCGCGGGGCGGAGCGCTTCCCATTCGTCGTCCCAGAGCTTCACGGTCGGGCAGGCTATCCATCAGCCGTCCAGATCGGTCGAGGCTTCGCGCCGTTGCTCCCATGGCGCAAGGACGCCCGGTACCCTCGCCGCCGTGAGCGAGGGCATCCTCTTTCCTGCACCGCGCGATCCGGTGCAGCCGTTCTGGGATCCGCCCGCCCAGACAATGGACCCTGCGCAACGGCGAGCCGTGCAAGACGAGCGGCTGCGGGATCTCGTGGCCCGCACGCTGGAACGCCCGGTTCCGTTCTTTGCCCACAAGCTCAGCGTGGCCCATATAAAGGGTGCGCGCGACGTCAGCGGTGTGGACGATCTCGCCGCCATCCCCGTCACCGTCAAGCAGGAGCTGCGCGACTCCGAGCAGGCCACGCCGCCCGTGGGGGACTACCGCTACACGGACCTCTCGCAATGCGTGCGGATGGGCACGTCGACCGGCACGACCGGCATCCCGACGATCCGGCTCTGGACGAGCCACGACCTCTGGGTGGAATACGAGTCAGCCGCCCGCCACTGGTGGCGCAACGGCTGGCGCCCGGGCATGAGCATCACGCACGCGCACCCGGGATACCTCTACGGCGGCGGGCTGCTCCTCCAGGGCGCGTACGAGTACTTCGGGTTCCTCGCCATCTGGGTGCCGCCGCCCGAGACCGACGAGGCCGCGGAACAAGGCATCCGCACGTGGATGCGCATGCGTCCCGACATTCCGTTCGGTCACTACTCCGTCGGCCGGTTCTGCGAGGTCGCAACCAAGCTCGGGCTGGATCCGTTCGACGATGTCGGACTCGAGCAGTCGCACTACCCCGGACCGGGCGCCGACGCTCCTCTCACCAGCGGGGGATCGGAGTGCTACGCGTTCGTGTCGAGCCCGTGCGATCAGAGCCCGGGTGGGCACGTGAACGAGGACTGGGCGGTCATCGAAGCGATCGATCAGTCCACCGGGCGCCCCGTGCCCGACGGGGAGTGGGGGAGCCTCACGCTCACCACCCTCGACCGCGACAACCCATTGCTGCGATATGACCTCGAGGAAGCGGTCAAGCTCCTCCGCGACCCGTGCCCCTGCGGCGAGACCACCGTGCGCGCCCTCTGGGGCGGCCGGGTGGCCCACCTGCTGCACGCGCAAGGTGTGTCTTTCCAGGTCGCCGACGTCGAGCGAGCGCTCCTCGCGGTCACCGAGGTTTCGACGCCCTCGCTCGAGTTCGTAGTCGTCCGTCCGAGCGAGGGAAGCAACGTCCCGGTCGTGGTGCGAGTCGAGCGCGGAGAGTCCACCGGTGATGTCGACGGGCTGCGCGCCCGGTGTGAGGCGGCCATCGTCGACGGCATCGGCGTGCGAGCGACGATCGAGCTCGTGGAGCGAGGGTCGCTGCCGCGATCGGGCTACAAGGCGGCCAGGCTCGTCGACGAGTGACCTCAGTCGAGGTTGCCTGAACCCTCGAATCGGCTGAGACGACACGTCCTCAAGCAGGGCGTTGTGTGCACCGATGATGCCTGGAGAGCCCAGAGGCGGTGGTACCGTTGGGTTCTTCCGCCGGATCCGCGGCGGAGATCCGAGTTGCACTGCCCTGGACCTCGGTGGTGTGAGTATCGCCACCTCGCGAGGTTGAGAGATGCAGATCGAGCTCGAGCGCCCCGTTGAAGATCGTCGGTCGGTCGCGCACGTGCCGGCAATCGACGGAGGGCCCAGCCCGAAGAAGAGCTTCTGGCCGGCCCTGGTCACGACGATCATCATCGTGGCGCCCTTCGCCGCGTTGGGCATCATCATCGCCCAGACGGTGAATGGCGACTTCGCCCTCCGTAACGTGCTCATCGCCGCGTTCTTCTACGTCCTCGTCGCGCATGGGCTGAGCGTCGGGTTCCATCGCCTGTTCACGCACCGCTCGTTCCAGGCCAACCGGCCCCTGAAGATCGCACTGGCCGTCCTCGGATCGATGTCGTTCCAGGGCTCGGTCGTCGGGTGGGTCGCCGACCATCGGCGCCACCACGTGTTCAGCGACCATGAGGGTGACCCGCACTCGCCGGTCCGTCCCGCATCGCAGCGGTTCGGTCGTCTCCGTGGCGCGATCCATGCCCATATGGGGTGGTTCTACGACCAAGAGTCCACCAACCGCGAGAGGTACGCCCCCGACCTGCTGGCCGACCGCGACATCGTCATGATCGATCGCCTGTTCGTGCCGTTGTGTGTGGCGACGCTGGCGATCCCCTTCGGGATCGGGTGGGCGATCACCGGCAACTTTGGCGACGGCGTCGCGGCGTTCCTGTGGGCCGGTGTGCTTCGGATCGGTCTGTGGCACCACGTCACGTGGGCGACCAACTCGCTGTGTCACCTGTTCGGCAAGCGCCCGTTCCGAAGTAGCGACAGCGCCCGCAACGTGCCGTCACTCGCCTTGATCTCGATGGGTGAGGCGTTCCACAACGCCCACCACGCGTTCCCGAGCATGGCTCGCTACGGCGTCGATCGGTTCCAGGTCGACACCTCCGCCTCGCTCATCCACCTGTTCGAGAAGCTCGGCTGGGCGACGCGCGTTCGCTGGCCGAACGCGGCGCGCCTCGACGCAGCGCGCCTCATCCCGGTTCGGTCAAATGCCTGACGTCACGCCGTGAGCACGATCACGGCACGCCCGGATTACTGGCGCGATCACGCCGAGCCGACCAGTGTCCGGATCCCATCGTTCGTCCAGCTCGCACGTCGGGCCATCCCGCAGATCCTCGAGGGCGTACTGATCCCACTCGGGTTGTTCCTGATCACGATGCGCTTCTTCGGCATCTGGCCCGCCATCGTCGCGGGGCTCGGCTGGGAGGCGGCGGCGATCTCCCGTCGTCTCCTGACGGGGCGCAGGGTGTCCGGCATCATGATCGTCGGCGCGCTCATGCTCACCACCCGCTCGGTGCTCTCCCTGGCAACCGGCAGCACGTTCGTGTACTTCGCCCAACCGATCCTCGGCGCCGCGCTCGTCGCGTCGGCGTTTCTGCTGTCGGTCGTCATCGGTCAACCGCTCGCACGACGATTCGCGAGCGACTACTGCTTCATCCCGGATCATGTCCAGGACGACAAACGCGTCCACGCATTCATGGTGCGCTGCTCGATGATGTGGGCCGCCGTCGGGTTTGCCAACACAGCGATCACACTCTGGCTGCTCCTCAGCCAATCGACGACGACGTTCATCATGGCGAAGACGTTGTTGTCGTGGGTGCTGTTCCTCGGTCCAGTGGCGGCGTCGGTCTTCTGGTTCCGCCGCTCGATGACCCGCTTCGGTCTCGTCAGGGCAGCTTGAACATGGCTCGACCTCCATCGGGGGTTCCCCTACAGAACTCGGCGCGCTGACGATGCAGCGCCCAGAGCTGGTCGAGCTCCTCACTCGCCTCGAGGGTGATCGCGAACGCGGTGAGCACTTGGGCCCTCATCTGTGCCATGCCTGCGTTGAGTTGTTCGCGGTGAGCGGAGCCGCCATCGTCCTGATGAACGATGACGGCAACGGCAGCGCGCTGGCGGCTTCCGACGACGCCATCCGCGCGGTCGAAGATCTCCAGTTCACACTCGGTGAAGGGCCTGGGATCCAGGCCCACGACTTGGGCCGTCCGGTCTTAGAACCGGACCTGGCGGCGCTGGGCAGCCGGTGGCCGACCTTCGGCCCGGCAGTGCGCGAGCTCGGTGTGCACGCGGCCTTCGGTTTCCCCTTGCGGGTCGGCGCGGCGCGCATGGGCGCGCTCGACCTGTACGCAGATCGCCCCACGGTCCTCGACCCCGAGCGCATCTCCGACGCAATCGTCCTGGCCGAGGTCGTGACCCAAGCCGTGCTCTCGATGCAGGCCGGTGCGCCGGCGGGCAAGCTCCCCCACGAGATCGACCACGCCGACGGTCTGCGGGCTGAGGTACACCAGGCGTCAGGGATGATCTCCGAGCAGCTGGAGATCGGCATCGTGGATGCGCTCGTTCGCCTCCGCGCGTTCGCGTACGCTCGGGGGGAGTCGATCAATGCAGTCGCCCGTGATGTGGTCATGCGGCGCGTCACGATGGACGGTCTGACGGAGTGACAGGCGAGACGGGTTGAGCACACGAGCGGCGAGAGGAGGGCGCGGTGGTCACGAAGCGTGAGACCTTGCTCGCTCAGACCTTTGTCGACGTTGCCGACACCCTGGTAGCGGATTTTGACGTCTTGGAGTTCCTGACCGTGCTCACGTCGCGATGCGTCGAGCTCTTCGACCTGGCCGAGGCAGGGTTGCTCCTCGGCAACGGTCCTGGAGGCGTCCGCGTTGCTGCATCGTCGAGCCACGACGCCCGTCTGCTCGACGTGCTCGAGATCCAGCGCGACGAAGGGCCGAGCCTCGACTGCTTCCGCGCCGGCGCGCTGGTTCAGTGCGAGGACTTGCGCACCGCCGCCGATCGCTGGCCACGGTTCGTCGACCAGGCCGTGGCGTCGGGTTGGCTCTCGTCCTATGCCCTGCCGATGCGCCTGCGCGACGACACGATCGGCTCCCTGAACCTGTTGCGGGCCCAGACGGGCCTGATCGACGCGGCCGACCTTGTCGCCGCACAAGCCCTGGCTGATGTCGCGACCATCGGCATCCTCCAGCACCGCGCCGCGGAAGAGCATCGGCTCCTGGCCGAGCAGCTCCAATACGCGCTCGACAGCCGGGTGGCCATCGAGCAGGCCAAGGGCGTGATCGGCCAGCACGCCGATCTGAGCATGGACACTGCGTTCTCGCTGCTCCGCGGCCATGCCCGTGACCACAACCTGCGACTCGTCGACGTTGCCCACGCCCTGGTCGACCGCTCGCTCGACGTCGAGTCCGTGGCCCACAAGCAGCGCTTGAAGTAGCTCGCGGTCCTCAGCCGAGGGAGCGAGCGTGCTCGCGCAGCCCGTCGCGGAAGTCGGGATGGGCAACCTCGGCGAGCGCCAAGGCGCGCTCGCGCACGGTCCGACCCCTGAGCTCTGCGGTTCCGTGCTCCGTGATCACCACGTCCAACTGATGGCGCGGCGTCGTGACGATCGATCCCGCCGGCAAAGAGGCGACGATCCGAGAGGTCAGCTGGTCGGCGATCGTGGAGGTCGACGGTAGACACAGGAGCGCACGGTCCTGGAGCTGGATGCCGGACGCGGCGGCGAAGTCCTCGTGCCCACCGATGCCCGAGTACTGCTTGCCCCCGATGGTGTCGGCCACGATCTGACCGAAGAGATCGATCGTGAGCGCGCTGTTGATCGTGACCATGCGCTCGTTCTTCGCGATGACGTCAGGCGAGTTGACGACCGACACGGGGAGGAACCGGACCTCTTGGTTGCCGTCGAGCCACGTGTTGAGCTCGGCCGTGCCGGCCGCGAACGTGCTGATCGAATGGCCGACGAACACGCCTTTTCGCTGATTCGTGATCTTGCCCGCCGCGTGCAGCTTCATGAGGCCGGTCGTGAACATCTCGGAGTGCACGCCGTAGTCTCCGCCTTGTCCCTGCGCGAGCAGACCGGCGACGGCCGACGGGACACCACCGATACCGGTCTGGAGCGTCGAGCCGTCGACCACGAATCCGTCGGCCTGCTCAGCGATCGCGAGCTCCACCGCGGTCGGCTCGACGTCAGCGAGCACGAACATCGGTCGGTCGCTCTCCACGAGGATGTCCACATCGTCCACGTGCAACCCGTGCGGATGGTCGGGCGGAAGCCCGAGTGTGCGCGGGCAGGCAGGGTTGATCTCCACGATGAGCACCCGATCGGGGTCGGCGGCAACACGCGTGAGCTCGTCCTGGATCGCACCCGAGTGCAGGCCGAGGCTCATGAAGCCCGACTCATCCGGTGGTGTCGCGAGCGTTGCCACGACTCGCGACGAGGTCTGCTCCGCGACAGGGCCGAACCGTCGGAAGTCAGCCGGGATGTATTGCACCTCGGCGCCCGAGTCGATGAGGAACCGCTCGGCGGGTCCGAAGAACCCGGTGCGGTAGTGCACGTTCGGCTTCGTGAGCACCTCGAACAGGTCGACGAGCAGCGCGCCCAGCACATCGAGCTGCTCCCAATCATCGCGTTCGCCGAGCGCGTGCAGGAACCCGGTCGGTTGCCCCGGTCCAAGTGGGATCGTCAGCGAGTCGCGCGGTCGCAGCTCGCCCACTGCCTCAGCCATCGTTCGGATCGTGGTGTTCCCCCGCGCCGCCGTCACGCGGGGGACCGTACACTCGAAGGACCATGGGACGAATGTTCGACAGCTTGCGCGCCGCGCTGCGCGCTCGCGGTGCAGCGAAGCCGCTCGAGTCGATGGATGCGATCGACCAGGCGGGTGCAACCGGCGCGGCCGAGAGCCTCATGGAGCAAGTTGTGAAGGGCGCCGAGATCGACCCGAAGGACGCCGACTTCGCGCCGGTCGAGGGTGTCGGGGTCGATGAGTACGCCACGATCTGCAAAGCGATCGTCAACGCCGGCCCGCAAGCCGACGAGCAGAAGGCGCTGGTTATCGTCGCCGAGCACGGCGTCGACGCTTCCAAGTGGACGCAGATCGTCGAGGTGTGGAACGAGCGCGTCATGCGCAGCAACCCGGTCAAGATGCGTTACAGCGCCACGTTCATCAGCCAACCCTGATCACAGCGGGGCTTCCTCGAGGGAGCTCCTGGGTAGATCCCCGAGAGCGACCAGAGGAGTGAGAGATGTCCGGGCTTGCCATCATCACCGAGGCGTGCATCGACGTGAAGGATCGGGCGTGCGTGGACGTATGTCCGGTCCAGTGCATCTACGAGTTCGACCCGGCGAAGAACATGCTCTTCTCCGAGGCGGAGGCGGGAAGCGGCGTCACCGAGAACACCCATCAGCCGAACCCGGACATGGTCTCGGTCTTCGCGGACAGCATCCTGTACGTGAACCTCGAGGAGTGCACGTCGTGCACTGCGTGCTACCAGCCCGACGTGTGCCCTGTCGGCGCCATCTATACCGAGGAGGGCGTCCCCGACGGAAGCGCGAACGCCAAGTACAACGCGAAGGACGAGAACAAGGGCCACGACCACACGTTCTTCATCCAGCTGAGTCGCGAGGTCTTCGCCGACTAGCGGGATACGTTGTGGCCGTGACCGACGACGAGAAGGCGTTCAACCCGTTCGACGCCGAGCAGGTGCAGGACGCATGGCCGTTGCTCGCCGAGCTTCGGAAGGAAGGACCGGTCGCGTCGATCTCCGGTGGGATGCACTACGTGACCCGTCATGCCGAGTGTCAGGCCGTGCTCCGGGACACGACCTCGTTCTCGAACGCATCGGGCCTCAAGGAGCCCGGTGTCGTGGTGCCGCTCGAGGATCGGGTGCTGGGCGAGCTCGATCCACCTCTGCACACGCCGGTCCGCCGGGTGATGGTGACGGCGCTGACCCCGCGCGTGGTGCACGCGGCTGAGCCGTTCATCCGCGAGACGGCCGGTCGTCTGCTCGACGCGATCCCAGTGGCCGGCACGGCCGACCTGGTGCCGGCGTTCACGGCCCCGCTTCCCAACCGAGTGACCGTGTACCTCCTCGGGTTCCCGCCGGAAGACTCCGACCGGATCGCGGCGTGGACCAAGGAGTTCATGGAGAGCGGTTTCCCGCTTACGAACCGAACCGCCCGCGGCGAAGGGTTCGAGAACGCCTTTCCCGAGTTCGTCGGCTACATCGACGAGCAGATCGACCGACGAGAAGGCGCCGATCTCGACCCTGATGCACCGACCGACGTCGTCACCAAGCTGCTCGCGCTCGAGGTCGAAGGGAGTCGGCTGACCCGTCGGCAGGTCCGGGCGCTCACGCGCAACCTGATCACCGGCGGGTTCACGACGACGAGCCAGCTGCTGGGGAACTTGCTCAACCAGATGTTGACCAACGCCAGCGTCGAGCACGCGCTGCGCACCGATGACGCCGCGCTCGATCGCGCGATCGAGGAGAGCCTCCGCCTCTCACCGCCAGTGCTGTTCGTCGCCCGCGGCTGCGTGCACGACACCACGATCGCCGACGACGTCCCGGTGCACCCGGGGGAGCGCGTGATCGTCGGTTCCGCATCCGCCAACCGCGACAAGCAGCTGTTCGACGATGCCGACACGTTCCGCATCGACCGTGCGAACGCCGATCAGCACCTCACGTTCGGCTACGGCTCGCACGTCTGTCCCGGTGCGGCGCTTGCCCGAGCCGAGGCTCGCATCGCGATCGCCGCGTTCCTCGAGCGGTTCCCGCCGGACTCGATCCGCCTCGCGCCCGGCTACGAGTTCGTCAATGTCCCGACGTTCTTCGAGATCGGCCCGCGATCGCTTCCGGTGGAGATCAGTCGGCACTGATCGTCCGCGGGCGTGCCCGGAACCGGGTTCCCGGTCTCCGGTTCAGGCGCACCTACCATGGCCCCACGCGGCACCGGAGGATCCATGGGTTCGTTCATCAGTCTCATCGCCAGGCGAGGCAAGCTCGCGTTCCAGACCGCGGTCATCGTCGCGTTGCTCCTGGGCCTGCGCTTCGCGGTCGAGGAGTTCGACTGGGAGTTCGTCGAGGTCTCGTCGCTGCTCACGGCGCTGGTGTCTGGTGGGATCTTCGTGGTCGCGCTCGTCGTCGCAGGCACGCTTACTGACTACAAGGAGAGTGAGCGCGTGCCGGCCGAGATCGTCGCCGGCCTGTCGAGCATCCACACCGACGGCACGATGTTCAAGAAGGAGAAGGCCCACTTCGACCTCGCAGGCCTCGAGCGCCGGCTGCGCAACGTGGTGCTCACGTTCCGCTCCGATCTGGAGAAGCCAGGGGAGCGCACGTGTGTCGCGGCGGTGAACGCCATCAGCGAGTCGTTCGCGGAGATGGACCGGCTGGAAGTGATCGCCACGTACATTTCCCGCCTGCGCGGTGAGCAGTCGGCGATCCGCAAGTCCGTCTTGCGGGTGTACCACATCCAGCAGACCGAGTTCGTGCCCTCGGCGTACATGTTGATCTGGACCGTGCTGTTCGTGGCGGTCGGCATGCTCACGTTCACCGAGAACTCGTCGAGTGCTGAGGCGTATGTGCTCCTGGGCGCGATCTACTTCCTGCTGCTCTACCTCGCGCGCCTGCTCCGGATCCTCGACACGCCGTTCCAGCCCCGCCGCTTCACGAACGACGACGTCGACCTGTTCCTGCTCGATGACTTCGCCGCCAGCATGGAGGACAACAAGGCGTCGACAAACAGCGATGGTGGTGTGCACTGGGACGCCCGCCAGTTCGCCAGCGACGTGGCGGTGGAGCTCGCTCGGCTGACGGAGCACCAGAAGAACAGCTGACAAGACGTGATCCTCGCCCAGGTGAATCTCTTCGTAGAGGACTTCCCGGCGATGCTCGCGTTCTACCGAGATCAGCTCGGGTGCGAGATCATCGACATCGAACCGGGCCCGCCCGCCGTGCCACTCGTCAACTGGGCATCGATGGTGGCCGGGAACATGATTCTGGAGCTCTTCGACGCCGTCGCGTACTGCCGCGATGTCGACGAGCTCCGCGCCGATGCGCGCTCGGCCATCGAGCTGTGCTTTCTCGTCGACGACGTAGATGCCGAACGCGCTCGCCTCGAGCAGGCCGGGATCAGCTGCCACCCAGTGCTCGAAGAGGAATGGGGTCGGTTCTCCTACTTTCGCGATCCCGCAGGCAACCGGCTCCAGATCTACCAAATGTCCGACAAGTCGCATTGACTTCGTCGGCGTTCCGATGACCCCAGGCCTGGTGCGTCGGTAGCCTCCAGATCGATGTTCGGCGCCGTCGCAACCAGTGACCTTGAGCGCATCGTGGTCGTGTCACCGCACTTCGACGATGCCGCGCTCGGCACCGCACACCTGCTCTCGGCGAACCCAGGCTCGACCGTGATCACCGTGTGCGCGGGCAAGCCGCCGACCTATCCCGCCGAACCGACGGAGTGGGACGCCCTTGGCGGCTTCACGGTCGGGGACGACGTCGTCGAGCTCCGCCGTGTCGAAGAGCGCGCCGCGATGGCCGTGTTCGAGGCAGAGCCGGTGTGGCTCGACTTCGTCGACTGGCAGTACCAACAGAAGCACGAGCGTGCGACACCCGAGCGGGTCGCGGAAGCACTCGAGGCCGCGCTGCGCGCCGCCGCGCCTAGCGCGGTGTTCGTGCCGATGGGGATCGCCAACCCCGACCACGAGCTCACGCAGGATGCGGGCCGCCTCGTGGTCGACCGCATGCCCGATATCGCGTGGTTCGCGTACGAGGACAGCGGCTACAAGCACATCCCGGGAATGCTCGCCTGGCGCATCTCGAAGTTGTTCCACTCCGGTCTCTGGCCCACACCCGCGGTCATCCCTGCGCCGCCCGACCCCGAGCGCAAACGCCGCGCGATGGACTGCTACAAGTCGCAGCTCGGCCCGTTGGAGCGCGACCACGCGCTGTCCACCCGTCTCAACGCGCCCGTACCCGAGCAGTACTGGCGCCTGGCACCACCGCCTGAGGGCTGGGAGCGGCTGACGGAGCGGTAGCCAGCGTGCCGGATAGAGCACCAGATCACGGTCGACTGCACAACGGAGCCCTCGCCCGGACCGACCCCCCTTTGCCTCAGTCGTCTGGTTGACGCTTCGTGAGGCGCGGCCACAGACTCGCCTGCCGATGGGCGGATCACCGACCGAGCGGGAGCAGGACCATGAGCGGTACCGCTCCGAGGGTTGGTGGCGCGAGGACAGGCTCACTGACGACGTGCACCGCTGGGCGTCGACGCAGGGTGACCGCGTCGCTGTCATTGACGAGCACCGGCGCATCACGTGGGCCGAGCTGTGGAACGAGGCCAGGGCCACGGCGGCGGCGCTCCAGCGCCTCGGCATCGGACCGGGCGACATCGTGTCGTCGCAGCTGCCGAACGGCGCGGACGTGGTGGTGCTGCACGTGGCCGTCGAACTCGTGGGCGGCGTCCACAACCCGCTCGCAGTCCAGTTCCGGGAGCACGAGATCGACCAGGTGTACGGACTGCTCGGCAGTCGTCTCGTGCTGCACCCGGGCACGTGGCGGGACGTCGACTACGGCGCCATCCAACGTGCGACCCAGGCCGCGACCGATGGACGGGTCGCGGCCGCGAGCGACGTCCTGGGCGGGGAAGCGGTCGAAGGCGCGCCTGAGACGACACCATCCAAGGCGTCCGACGGTGCGTACATCCTCAACACGTCAGGCACGGTCGCCATGAAGGGTGTGCTACACAGCCATGAAGAGGCGCAATACTCGTCGCGCACCGTCGCCGAGATCGTCGCCCTCGGCCCTGATGACGTGGTGATGTGTGCGGTGCCGATGTCGTGGGGTGCGGGGCTGTGCTGGGGCCTGCGCTTCGCGCTGTTCAGCGGGGCGACCCTCGTCTCGATGGAGCGCTGGGACCCGCGCGCTGCCGCCGACCTCATCGACGCCGAGGGCGGCACGTTCATCTACGGCCCGCCCACGATGGCGCGCGACCTCGTCGACCTCGCCGACGAATGGCGCCCGGCCGGTCCGCTGACGATGATCTGCGCAGGCGCGCCGATCCCGCGCCAGATGTGCGTCGACGCCCGCGAGCGCCTCGGTCTGTCGCTCATCCCCGGCTACGGCCAGACCGAGCACCTCCACTCGGTGCTCGGTCGGCTCGACGACCCGATCGAGAAGCTCACCGGCTCCGACGGCCGCGCGCTGCCGAACGTGCAGGTGCGCGCGGTGGACGACGACGGCAACGAGTGCGCTCCGGGCAACCCCGGCGAGCTCGAGTGCCGCGGCCCCAACGTGGCACTCGGCTACTTCAACCAGCCCGACCTCACCAACGAGACATTCCGCCCCGACGGCTGGCAGACCACCCAAGACCTCGGCACCTTCGACGCCGACGGTTACCTGCGCATCGCCGGAAGGAAGCGCGACATCATCATTCGCGGCGGGCTGAACGTCTCACCGCGAGAGGTGGAGGAGCTGCTGTTGCGCATCCCAGACGTGAAGGACGCCGCCGTGGTCGGTGTACCCGATGCCCGATACGGCGAACGCATCTGCGCCTTCATCGTCCCGACGGGCAAGACGCCACCGACGGTGGACGAGATCACCACGGCATTCGGCGAGATGGGCGTCGCCAAGTACAAGTGGCCTGAGCGCATCGAGTCGATCGACGAGCTCCCCCTGACGACGACGGGGAAGGTCCGCCACCAAACCCTGCGGGATCAGCTCAGTGCCTCCTGACGCATCACCGAGCGAGGCGGGCAAGGACGCCAAGGTCCTCCCCAAGGGGCTGGTGACGTTCCTCTTCACCGATCTCGAGGATTCGACCCGCTTGTGGGACGAGCACCCCGACGTGATGCCGGCCGCGCTGGCGCGCCATGACGAGCTCCTTCGCGCCGCGGTCGAACGCCATGGCGGAGCAGTGGTCAAGACGACCGGCGACGGCCTGCTCGCCGTGCTGACGTCGTCGTCCGACGCGGTTGCCGCCGCCGCTGATGCACTCCGGCGACTCGCGACGGAGGAGTGGGGTGGCACCGGAGCGTTGCGCGTCCGCATCGGCATCCACACGGCCGACGCCGAGCCGCGTGACGGCGACTACCACGGCCCCGCGGTCAACCGCGGCGCTCGGTTGATGGCGGCGGCGCACGGGGGTCAGATCGTGCTCAGTCGCGCGAGCGCCGACGAGGTGCGCGACGCGCTGCCCCGCGACCTCGGGCTCCTCGATCTCGGCGACCATCGACTTCGTGGGCTCAGCGGGCCGGAGCGCGTCTACCAGCTGACGGTCGCCGAGCTGCCCTCGCAGTTCCCGCCCCTCCAGACGCTCGATGCCTTCCCCGGCAGCTTGCGGCGCAAGGAGCCGTCGTTCGCCCGCCTCGACGATGGGCTCGCGGGCCGCGACGCCGAGGTCGACCGGCTCGAACGCGCGTGGCAGCAAGCCGGCGACGGCGCGGTGCAGGTGGCGCTCGTTGCGGGGGAGCCGGGGATCGGCAAGACGCGACTCGCGGCCGAGATCGCGCGGCGCGCCCACGAGCAGGGTGGCGTGGTGCTCTACGGCCGTTGCGACCAGGAGACGATCGTTCCGTACCAGCCCTTCGTCGAGGCGCTGCGCCCGCTGGTTGCCACGATCTCGCCCGCCGCGATGCACGAACGGCTGCACGGCCTCGAGCAAGACCTCGCGCGCCTCTTCCCCGAGTTCCTCGGCCGGATCCCCGGAGAGGTGCGACCGATCTCGGGCGACCCCGAGACCGAGCGGTACCGCCTGTTCGAGGCGATGACGACGATGATCACCGGGGTCGCGGTCGGGCAGCCGGCGCTGCTGGTGCTCGACGACGTGCATTGGGCCGACCGGCCGACCTTGCAGCTGCTGCGCCACCTCGTGCGGGCGGCGCGCCGCGCCGCGCTGCTCGTCGTCATCTGTTACCGCGACGTCGAGCTCGCGCGCGACGCTCCGCTCGCCGACCTGCTCGCCGACCTGCGCCGCGAGTCGTTCGCAACGTGGGTGGCATTGCACGGCCTGTCCGTCGCGGAGAGCGCAGCGCTGCTCCAGGGCATCGCCGGGCACGTGCTCGAGGCCCCGCTCGTCGAGGCGTTGCACCGTGAGACGGGCGGGAACCCACTGTTCCTCGAGGAGCTGCTGCGCCACCTCATCGAGACGGGCGCGCTGGCGTCGACCGGCGGCGAGACCCGCGCGATCGATGTCGGGGCCCTCGACCTCCCCGCGGGGGTGCGCGAGGTCGTCGTGCGCCGCCTCGCGCGGCTGTCGCCCGTGGTGAACGACGTGCTGAGCGCGGCGGCCGTCGTGGGCTCGGACTTCGATGCGATGCTCCTCGGTCGCGCGATCGAGCGTGCCACGGAGGAGGTCCTCAACGCGCTCGACGAAGCCGGGGCAGCAGGGCTCGTCGCCGAAGATGCGGGCGGCGCGGGGCGGTACACGTTCTCGCACGCCTTGATCCGCCAGACGCTCTACGGCGAGCTCGGCGTCGCCCGGCGCGCGCAGCTGCATGCCCGGGTGGGCGAGGCGCTGGAAGCGACTCGGGGGCTTCCGGTCGGTGCCGCCGTGCTCGCACAGCATTTCACCCGGGCCTTGCCACTGGTCGACGTCGGGAAGGCCATCGAGTACACGACGAAGGCGGGCCACGACGCGGCGGCCGACCTCGTCTTCGACGATGCCGTCGCGTTCTTCGAGCGTGCGCTCGAGCTACTGGAGCAGCACGCGCCGACCGACGCGATTCGACGCGTCGACCTGCTCATCGATCGCGCCGAAGCGCTCGTGAGCGTCGACGAGCGCGCGGGCATCGAGGCCGCGTTGGAGGCCGTGCACGAGGCCCGCGCCATGGCCTCACCGGAGCGCTTGGGGCGCGTGGTCGTGGTGTTCGCGGAGCCTGGCTACGGCGCGATGGCCTACCCCTCCGAGGTGACCGAGTTGCTCCGCGAGGCCGTCGCCGCGCTCGGCGACGGGCACCCCGCGCTGCGGGCTCGCTTGATCGCCATCCAGGCGTTCAAGAGCGCGTCGTACCAGCTCCCCGTCGGAGCCGGCTGGGAGCTGACCGGCGAGGCCCTCCGACTAGCGCGCACCGCCGATGACTCCTTCACGCTGGCCAACGCACTGCATGCGCGTGCGACCAGCCTCGAAGGGAGTCCCGATGTCGCCGATCGCATCGCTCTCGGCGAGGAGCTGGTCGAGCTCGGACGGAGCCTCGGCGCGGCACCGACCACGTTCGGACTCCGTGTCCTCGCGCGGGCCCACATCGAGGCGGGTGACGCCATCGCGTTGTCGGCGACGATCGCGGAGCTCGGTCGCGTCGGCACCGAGCTCCGGTGGCTGCCCGCCCGGCTCTTCCACGCGCAATGGAGCGCAACGGTCGCGCTGCTCGAGGGTCGCTTCGACGAGGTCGGCACCTACGCCGAGGCGATGCGGGGGTACGAACGTGCCTACCAGGCCGCGGCAGGGATGCTCGCGGTCCAGAGCTTCTTCCTGGCACGCGAGCGCGGCGAGGTCAGGGACGCGCACGGGCTGGCCGGAGTAGCAGAGCAGCACGTCCACACCATCTATCCGCGCGCGCTCTTCGCGGCCTCGTTGCACGCGTCGGGCGACGCGGACGGCGCGCGCGCCGTGCTCGAGCGGCTGGGCGCCGCGGGGTTCCACCGCGACGCGCGCGAGAGCGGATGGGCGGGCGGCCTCGCCCTCCTGGCCGAGATCGCGAGCGACTGTGATCCGGGTTCGGCCCGCGAGCTCTACGAACTGTTGAGCCCGTACGCAGGCCGCTTGGCGGTTGCCTTGGGTGGCTTGGCCTGTCTCGGCGCGGCCGACCGCTACCTTGGCATGCTTGCCGCCGCGCGGCGGCAGTGGGATGTCGCCACTGCGCACTTCGACAACGCGCTCGTTCTGGAGGAGCGGATCGGCGGTCGGGCGCTCCTTCCCCGCACGCAGTACTGGCGGGCACGCGCACTCCGCGCCCGCGGTGCACCTGATGATGTGCGTGACGCGCGAGCGATCCTCGAAGCTGTGGTCGACGAGTCGGCGCGTCTCGGTATGCGTCAGCTGGGCGAGCAGGCCTCGGCGCTGGCGAACGAGTGAAGGATGGCGTGGATACGCCGGCGAAGCCTCGGCCCAGACCGCCTGGCTCGATTGCGCGTTACTTGGCGTTGAGGATGCTGGCCTGGAACTCTTCCTGCGAAAGCGGCACGAAGACCACGACGCTGATCTGTCGCGGACCTGCAGCGCTGTGGATCTCGAAGTCTTCGGTGACCCCGCTCACCCACACCGTGTCGATCGGCAGCGGCTCGTCACCGCTCATCGCGAGTTCGATCGCAGTCGTGTAGCCGTCGCGGAACACGCGGTCGACGTTCTTGCCGCCGAGCGCGCTGAAGTCGGCGAGCCAGTGCTCGTAGAAGTGCGATGCCGTGCCCACGTCGCGCGGGAGGCGCTGCGTGGCGTCCTTGGCTTCGTTGGCCCGCTCGATGTGGGCTGTGATTTCCGACAGCGGCTGGTCGTCGTACTCGCTCATCAAGTCGAGCGCGTGCCGATACGTGGCGCGCAGCTCGTCGGGTGTGCCACTGAGGTACTCATCGAGGGCCTCGACCTGCGGGATCTTGAACACGTCAGGGTGTGGCATCGGTCGTCTCTCCCCCTCGCCGCGAAAGGAGCGGCGTCCGCCGGGATCCTAGGTGCCGAGCGTTCTGCGTGCGTCGAGATCATGAAGCGGATCCACGAACTCCGGTACTGCTACGCGCCGGGAAGTACGTCGACAAACCGGACCGTGCGGGGCTTCTTGAACGAAGCCATGCGCTCACCGCAGTAGTGGATCAGCTCGTCCTCGGAAAGACTCATGCCCGGTTTCGTGACCACGAGTGCTTGCACGACCTCACCCCATTCGGAATTGGCAACTCCAATGACCTCGCAGGCTGCGACCGCTGGGTGTTCCTTGATCCGTGCCGCCACTTCGGCTGGATAGATGTTTTCGCTCCCTGACTTGATGAGGCGGTCCATCGAGCCGAGCCAGGTGAGCGAGCCGTCTTCTTTTCGGCGCGCGAGGTCATTGGTGTGGTGCCAGTGGCCCGTCCGTCGTTTCGCGTTCAGCTCAGCGCGCTCGTAGTACTTCTTCATCGTCGTCGGGCCCCTGGCGATGAGCTCGCCGACCTCGTCTGCTGGCAGTTCGGTGCCCTTTTCGTCCACGACGCGTGCCTGCACGCCATGGGGAGGACGGCTGCCCAGTGCGTGGTACGTGAGCATGCCCATCGTCTCGGTTTGGCCGTAGCCGCCGGGTTGCGTGTCCCATGGACTTGTGCCGAGGGTGACCATCGCGTCCCATGCGGGGTTGCGGGATGGTGAGCGGAGGCTCTTGAGGTCGTACTTGCGGACCTTGTTGAGCTCGACGATCTCGTTGATGGTTTTGTCGATGAAGTAGGCCGTGGTGCAGCGCTCGGTCTGGATGAGGCGGCAGATCTCTTCGCCGTCGACGCGTCGCGCGAAGACGTTCGTGCCGCCCCGGTGGAAGGTGCCGATGAGGTTCATCAGGCCGGCTACATGGAACATCGGCTCGCTCGCGAGGTACTTGGTCTCGTAGGTGAAGTCGTGGGTTGTGCTCCAGACGAGCGACTGCCAGAGCATCGCCGTCTGGCTGAGCAATGCGCCGTTTGGGGTGCATTCGAACGCAGCCGTGTAGAGCATGAGTGCCGACGCCGCGGCGTCGACCAGGACGTCCGGATCAACGGGGGAGGCGTCGACAAGTAGCGCCTCGAACTCGCCGTTGTCGTGCTGGATCCAAGTCGCCGCGTGTGCCGCCTTCTCGCGCGCAGCGCTCACCCGTTCGCCGATCTCCTCCTCTTGCCAGATCACGATCTTCGGCTTCGAGTCGTCGAGCACGAACGCCATCTCGTCGGCGCTATTGCGCCAGTTCACCGGGCAACAGATGGCGCCGAGCTTCGCGGTGGCCAGGAGTGTCTCGAGGAATCGATGGCAGTTCTGCCCCAGCCAAAGCACGCGCTCGCCCTCGGTCACGCCGAGGTCGGCAAGCGCGTTCGCCAGACGGTTCACCCGTTCGTCGAGCTCGGGATATGTGAAGCGGTGTGTGCCGCAGACAACCGCGGTGCGCTCGGGATACGAGCGGCGCTGCTCGCGCAGGACATCGCCGAGGGTGAGGGAGTGGATGACGTCGATGCCGGCCACGATGCCTCAGCCGCCCTCCGCGGGCCAGTACACGGTCTTGAGCTCCAGGTACTCGTGCAGCCCGTGGTCGGAGAGCTCACGGCCGAGGCCGCTGCGCTTGAAGCCGCCGAACGTGCCGTTGAGGCTCAGGCCGCCGGCGCCGCCGTTCACGTTCACCATGCCGATGCGCAGCCGCTGCGCCACTGCCATCGCCCGCTCGGTGCTGGCGCTCCACACCCACGAGCACAACCCGTAACGCGAGTCGTTGGCGATGCGCACCGCGTCGTCCGCGTCGCGGAACGGGATCACGCAGGCGACAGGCCCAAAGATCTCGTCCTGGGCGACTGGCCACGAGTTGTCCACGTCGACGAGCAGCGTCGGCTCTAGGAAGTAGCCGCGTTCGAGGTGCGCCGGCCGCTTGCCCCCGAAGGCGACGGACGCACCATCGTCGAGGCCTGACTGGATGTAGTGCTCGGCCCGGGCGCGCTGCGACTCACGGATGAGCGGGCCCATCGCAACGGTCGGGTCGGCCGGGTCGCCCACCTTCACGCCGGCGAGCGTGTCGACCATGCGCGCGACGAAGTCGTCGTGCACCGACTGCTCCACGAGCATGCGGGTCGGGTTGCCGCAACCCTGCCCCTGGTGGCGGATGTACTGGTTGGCCGCGGCCGCACCGATGGTGTCGATGTCGGCGTCGGCGAACACGATGTACGGCGCCTTGCCGCCGAGCTCAAGCAGCAAGCGCTTCACCGAGTCGGATGCCTGGCCCATGATGCGGCTGCCGACCACGTCGGAGCCGGTGAACGTAACCATGTCGACGGCCGGGTGCGACGTGAGCTCCTCGCCCGCGGCGGCGTCGCCGGTAACCACGTTCACCACGCCCGGCGGGAAGTCGGCCGTCTCGAGCACTTCGGCGAGCGCGAATGCTTCTAGCGGCGTGTACGGCGACGGCTTCAGCACCACCGTGTTGCCCATGGCGAGCGCGGGACCGAGCTTCCAGAGGTTGAGGTACATCGGGAAGTTGAACGGCGTGATCGCCGCCACCACACCGACCGGCACCTTGAAGATGGCGCCGTCGCCGGCGATCGACGGGTCGTTCAGCGGTTCGACGTACGGGAACGTGGCGGCACGCTCGGCCCAGTGGGTGAAATGGTTGATGCCGACGGTCGTCTGTGTCGAGTTCGCCAGGTCGACCACCGAACCGGCTTCGGCGATGTTGAGCTCCGCGAACGCAGGCTGGCGCTTCATCATCTCTTCTGCGGCGCGCAGCATGAGCTTGGATCGTTCTTGCGGCGTGAGTCGACCCCACGGTCTGTCATCGAACGCGGTGCGCGCCGCGAGGACGGCCTTCGTCACGTCCTTCGTCGACGCCTGCGGTACCTGTCCGATGATCTCCTCGGTCGCCGGGTTGATGACCTCGAGAGTTTCCGCGCCGGTCCCGTCCTCCCACTTCCCGTCGATGAAGAGCCGGTACTCCCAACGGAAGCCGGCACTCATGGCGATGACCTCGCCGTACGCTTGCCGACGTGACGGATCGTTATCGCCGCCGGTACGGCGTCATCTTCCGACGCGGGAACCTCGGCGGACCACCAGACGGAGACCCACGAATCGGTCCCGTCAACGACGGCGGTCGCGACGCGCCCATGGGACCGCGCGATCAGACCTTCTTCAAGCACTTTTTCTGGGTGGCCGCGGTCATCGCGGTCGGGCTGATCGTCTGGATTCTTGTCGAGTAGCTCGGCTTCAGCCCGGCGGGGGAACGAGCTCACGAACTTCCGCGTAGCGCTCGGGCGCACCGGGTTCACCAGCGGTGAACTGCGCCGCGTCGTCGCCAGACTCGAACGGTCCGACGATCTTGTCCGGCGAGGTGTGCGCCGGACCACACATGACGACGTAAGGCATTCGCTCACGATACCGAGCCTCAGTTCGCCTTGGCGCGCTCGTTGATCGCGTTGGCCAATGCATCGCCATCGCGCGGCACATGGAGGCCGCCGGTCGAACCGTCGGCGAATGTGACCGTCAGCATCGGTTTCTCGTACGCGGCACCTGCGACTTGGTCGAAGGACCACGCCGCACTCACCGCCTTCGGCCTCCCAAGCACGGTCTTCACCGGGAAGAACAGCACTCGTCGATCGGACACGCCAAGGATCCCGGTGCGATCGATCTTGGCTGCTTCACTCCCGGCGGGGTCATCCGTCGCCTGGTCGGCCGTGGCCTCGTACCGTGTCGGCGCGATTCGGTCGGCGAGGTGGAGGACGCCCTTCCCGAGCCCGTAGCAGGCATCGATCACGGCTTCGCCTGGCTCCAGGTCATCGTGGTCGGCGATCTTCTTGACGAACTGCTTCGGCATGGGACCAGGATCGCTCAGACGCGTGCAGCAATGCCGAAGAGTGCCGCCGCGTTACCGCCCATGAGCGCGTCGGCGGTCTTCTGGTCGATGCCGTTCCCTCCGAGCATCGACCTTGCTTCGGCGGACGTCGACGTGTCGTGGTTGGGATACCGGGAGCCGAACGCGGCCTTGGCGGCGATCTCGTCGACGAGGCGTGCGACGGGCGTCTCCCAGGCATCGAACGACAGCAACAGCGGGTGCTCGGCGATCACGTCTTCAGGTTCGAGGCTGACCGGATTCTCGGGCGGGTTGAGCACGCCCGGGATCGAGAGCCACAAGTAGGTCTCGGCCTTCTCGAGCACCAACGGCAGCCACGACGCGCCGGAGTGGAGGAGCGCCAGCTTGAGGGTTGGCATGTCCTCCAACAGGCCGGTGAACAGCGTGGCCGTGAGAAACGTCGCGTTGTCCTGGAACAGCGCAGTGGGCTCGGCGACCGTGTGGCCGATGCCGAGGCGAGCGGACACGCGCTCGACGAACGAACCGGCTGACGTCGGCTCCGGGTTCGTGATTCCGAGCGACGGGTGCACGCAGGCCACGAGGCCGAGCGAGTCGAGCTGGCGCCACAGCGGCAGGAAGTGCGCGTCGGTCACGAACACACCGCCGGTGGGGTGGTCATACGCCATGAACGCCGATCCGCCGGCCGAGCCGTTCATGCTGGCGTTCGGCTCGCGGGCGTAGAACATCGGACGGATCGACACCGAGCGGAAGCCGCGCTCGGCAGCTCGGTCGAGCTCTCGGCGCGCCAGCAGCACGCTCTGGAGCGGCAACACCGCCGCCGGATGCAGACGGTTGGGCGCGGCCTGGGCGAAGTCCCACACCCAGTCGTTGTACGCACGGGCGAGCACCGCCGCGACGTCGGGGTTGGCGACGAGCGGGAGGTGCTCGGCAAACAACGTGGGGTGCAAGACGGCCTGGTCGACGCCCATGGCGTCCATGTCGTGCAGCCGCATCTCGGCGTCCCATGCGCCTGCGTTCGGGTCATGGAACACGTTGGGGTCGAGGCCGCCGATGTCACTCGGCGTCGTGCCTGGATACCAGATCGCCTCTCGGATGAGTCGGGATCGACCGAGCTCTTGCACCGGTGCGCCATTGCGGATCGTGAGGCGATGGCCGTCGTCGTCGAAGCCGTGCCACAGCGCGGCACGCGCCGCGGCTTGGTACTCCTTGGGGACGTAGTCCTCCCAGAGGAACTCGGGTTCGTAGACGTGGGAGTCGATATCGACGACGGTCATGTCGTCAGCTCGGTGCGGCGCGCGTGTGCCTGCTGCTCGGCCCACTCGTCAAGCTCGGGACCGCCGGGGAACCAGTCGGGCCGCTTGATCGGCGCGGGCTCGTCCTTCACGAACACCCTGGCGTCGATGTTGTACATCCGGCGGGCGTTGCCGCCGAGCAGCTTCGCCTGCACCTCGTCGGGCACACCGATCTCGCGCATGGCGCGGATGGCGCTCCACGAATCGGCGCCGTCGTGGTGATAGCAGTCCGACGCCCAGATCCCGATCTCCTCGAACGTGTCCCACTGACGCATCGTCTGCGTCTCGTCGGACTCGAACGAGATGACGCACTGCTCGTGGAACGCCTCCGACGGCAGGCGCTTCGCCTCCCACTTCCGCTCGTTGGCGTACAGCTGGAACAGCCGATCGCAGTGCGCGAGGAACGGCACCAGCCACTGCGAGTTTGACTCGAACACCGCCATCCTCAATCCGGGATAGCGGTCGAGGAACCCACACAACAGCACCTGTGCGAGCCACACCTGGATCTCGAAGATGAAGGAGAGCGTCTGGCTGTCGGCACCCGCGTAGGCCACGAGCTCACCGGGCGACGCGAGCAAACCAGGTCCTGCCGTCGACGGCGGATGGTGCGCGGGGAATGTGTGCATGCCGAGCACGACGCCGGTCGCCTCGAACGTGCGGAACAGGTTGTCGAGCGTGACCGGCGGCGTGCCGCCGATGCCGAAGCCCGCCGTGTCGAGTCCGAGGTCGTTGGGGTAGCAGCCGGCCGCGTCGAACGGGCGCATGAGCGCGACCGGGAAGCCACGGTCGGCCACCCGAAGCAGCTCGGTCACGGCGTGCTCGGGGCTTTGGAGGGGGAGGAGCGCGGCGGGGTAGAGGCGGCGCTTGTTGTGAGAGCACCAGTCGCGGGCGAAGTCGTTGTACGCGCGGCAGAACACGTCGACGCCCGCCACGTTCTCGGCGAACGGCAGGTTCTGGATCACCTTCGTTGGGATCACCAGCACCTGGTCGATGCCCATGAGGTCGAGGTCGCGCACTCTGGCCTTCGGGTCGGTGGCACCCTTGTGCTCGAGGTAGTCGCGCTGCTCGGCGGTGAGCGGCACCATGGACGCGAGCCGGCGCACGATCTTCTTATTCATTTGCGGACCGGCGATGCAGATCGGGTTGTACATGCCCGCCGGCGCGTACTCGCCATTCCCTCCGCCGCTGGCCCTCTCGCCGTTGAGCCAGGCCTGCTCGTTCGTCTTCCAGTACGTGGCCCGCACCAGCTCGCGCTGGGACTTGGGGACGTAGTCCCAGATCTTCAGGGGGTCGTTGATGTGGGCGTCGCAGTCGAAGACGGCGAAGTCCTTGGTCACCCGCTCCGGCGCAGCCCCCGATTTCATGCGGTTCTCATGGTCCCACGGTCGTCGACAATTCATCAACGTTCGCGTTGACGCCAGGCCCCGAGATTTCTTGAGAAATCTGCCCCTGGGCTTGACAAGGCGAACATATGTTCGCTATCGTGTCGACGACAACTTCCCCCATCGGCCCCACCCAGGTGGGCCGTCCCGGAGGAGGGAAGTCGTGTCCACGAGAGTCCGCCAGGCGATCGAGCTGCTCCTCGCCGAGCTGGCCGACGTCGACCCCTCCTGTGTCGACGGATCTCGCGCCCGAGAGCTCATGGAGGACTTCGCAGAGGTCCAGCACCTCGGGGGTGCCGGGGTCACGATCATGGCGCGACGGGTGGAAGCGGCGGGCGCGTTCGATCTAGCCAAGCACCGCAGCGCGGCGCATTACCTTGCCAAGGTCACCGGCACGACGGTCTTTGCTGCCGAGCAGCAGATCCGCACCGCGCGTCAGCTCGAAGACCTGCCGGCCACCCACGCTGCATTGCGCGCTGGCCGGCTCTCGGGTGTGCAGGTCAAGGAGGTCGCCGCCGCGGCCGCCGCGGATCCGTCGGCGGAGCCGATGATGCTCCGATGTGCGCAGATCGACGGAATCAAGGGCCTCAAGGCCGAGGGTGCCCGCGTGATCGCGGCCGCGGCCCGCGATGCCGACAAGCAGTACGAGCGGATTCATCGCGAGCGGACGTTCCGGCACTGGAGCGACTATCACGGCTCCGGCCGCATCGATGTGCGCGGCCCACTCGACCTCACCACCCGCGTCGCGCTGGCCCTCGTGCCGTATGAGCACGAGCTGTTCGAGGCCGCCCGCAAGAACGACGAGCGCGAGCGCGCCGACGCGCTGATGTTTGACGCGCTGGTGGCCATGGCCGACGCGTCAACCGGAGAGATGCCCAAGGGCACGGGGCCGATGCCGACCATCGCGGTCCGGATCGACCACCGAGCGTTCGTGACCGGTGACACATTGCCCGGCGAGGTGTGTGAGATCGCCGGCGTCGGCCCGATCCCGGTGAGCGTGGCGCAGCGCCTCGCGGAAGACGCGTTCCTCAAAGCGCTCGTCACCAATGGTGTCGACGTGCTCGCGGTCTCGCATCTCGGCCGCACGATCCCCGCACACCTGCGTACCGCGCTCGAGGAGCTCTACCCCGAGTGTGCGATCGCCGGCTGCAACGCCAGCTACGGCCTCGAGATCGACCACAACCAACCGGTCGAGGTAGGCGGACTGACCGAGCGCCGCAACCTCAACAAGCTCTGTCGCTACCACCACACGTACAAGCACCGCCACAAGCTGCGCCTGGTCGGCGAAGGCACCAACAAGAGGTTCTTGTCCGCCGCCGAGTGGCTGCCGCCCGATCGACCACCCGACTGCCCAGGTGGCCGACAACCACAGGGGCAGCCGCCCCGGGCGCCGGGCTCTCGTGGCCGCATGATGCTCATCAACGCGAACGTTGATGCTTGGGTCATGCCGCCCGTAGGCTGCCACGGCCGTCCGCCCAGGGGAGCCATGGTCAAGCAGCAGCGCGCCACCGAAGCCGATGCGCCGGTCGCGGCCGACTCTCCGGCGACCTGTGCAACGAACGGTGCGATCACGTCGCGTCGTCTGAGCCCCGACGGCTTCTCGATCTGGCTCTACGTGAGCGAGCTCGAGCCGGGCGCGAGCTTGGAGTGGGGCCGCGAGCACGGCGACGAGGCCGTGTACGTGATCAGTGGCGCGCTGGGTGTTGATGCAGGCAAGATCGACAGCGCTGGAGCACAGGACGGCAAGCCAGAGAACGATGTGGAGCGGGACGCATCGTGTCCCGCCGGCGGGGCGCTCATCGTGGAATCGGGCGTCGCGGGCAGGGTCGTGGCGTCCGGCTTCACGAAAGTTGCTCACTTCGGGTCGGCGAATCCGTCGGCTGCACTACGGGGCGCGACGGTCCACGTGATCGGGCCACGTGGGCGCTACGAGTCGCCGCCCGACAAGCCGTTCTTCCGGTTCTTCGCCGACTCCACATGCGAGACGTGCGACGCCTTTCTGCTGTTCTCGCAGCGTGACGACGGTTGGTCGGTCACGCCGCACTCGCACAGTGCCGACGAGCTCATCTACGTGCTCAGCGGCGGTGTGCGCACGGGGAACCAGGTGAACAGCACGGGCACGTGCCTCGCGTTCCCGGCCAACGTGAAGTACGCGCTCGCGGCCGAGCCGAGTGGCTTCGAGACGATCAACTTCCGCGCAAGGCGCTCCGAGCTGAAGTTCGTCGACGCCGATGGAACGATCGAGGAGACGGCCGCCAACGTCGGTGGCGTCGAAGTGCAGCAGTGACGATGGGGCTCTGAGCATGGAAAGAGAAGAGCTCGAGAGCGTGATCTACGAGAAGGAGGGCGCGGTCGCACGCGTCATCCTCAACCGGGGCGACAAGGCGAACACCCAGTCGTCACAGCTGGTGTGGGACTTCGATGCCGCCTTGCGCAAGGCCGAGCATGACTACGACGTGAAGGTCGTGATCATCAAGGGCAACGGCAAGGGTTTCTGCGCCGGGCACGTGATGAGCGGAGAGCCGGGCACGTACCCGGAGACCGAGGAGGCGATCGAGCGGCTCGGGAGCGTGTGGCGCGCCCGCTACGAGCTGTTCGTGTGGCCGGTGCTGTACCTCTGGGAGTTCCCGAAGCCCACCATTGCTCAAGTTCACGGCTACGCCTTGGGGGGTGGTTCGTATTGGGCGTTGCTCACCGACCTCACGGTGTGCTCCGACGACGCGTGGTTCCAGATGCCGCTCGTCCAAGGTTTGGGATTTCCCGGCGGGCAGACGATGGTCGAGCCGTGGGTGTTCATGAACTACAAGCGCGCGGCCGAGTACCTGCTCACGTCCCAGAAGCTCACGGCGCAGCAGGCGCTCGAGTTCGGCATGGTCAACCGGGTGGTGCCGCTCGCCGAGCTCGAGTCGACCGTGGAGGAGCTCGCGGCCACGATCGCACATGCGCCGCTCACGACGTTGATGACGGCGAAGATGGGGCTGCGGCGGGCGTGGGAGATGATGGGGATGCGGCTGCACATGCAACAGTCGGCCGACATGATGACGGTGGCGTCGTCAGCCGGCGACGTGCAGGGCTTCCTCGACCCGGTGTACCAACGACGGATGCGCGGCGAGACCGAGGATCCCGAGGGCACGAAGCGCCCGACGTATCCGAGCCAGCGCGCCGAGGGTGCGCCCGCGGCGAACACTGATCCCGAGGGGAAGAGCTAGTGCCGGCGAAGCAGGCGCGGACGCGCGGCAAGCCGGGGTCGGGGATGGCACAGCGACGCGCCGAACGTCGGAACGCCGATCGGCGCAACTCCGAGGAGCGTTGGGCCGCCATCATGGAGGCGGGTTCCGAGGTGTTCCGACGCCTCGGGTACGCGCACGCCACACTCGAAGATGTCGCGCGTGAGGTGGGCATCAACCGGGCGACGCTCTACTACTACGTCGCCGACAAGGAAGAGCTCCTGATCGCCATCCTCGATGAGCCGATCCACCGCATGACCACCGACCTGCGGGAGATCGCAGCGCTTCCCTTGTCTCCGACGGATCGGTTGCGCAAGGCCGTCATCCACCACATGCAGACATTGGAAGACAACTACCCCGAGCTCTTCGTCTTCCTGGCCGAGAACCTGCACGTCCTCACGGTCGGCTCGGATCGTGATATCCAGCAGAACGCGCACGCGTACGGCGAGGTGATGGTCGGGCTGTTGGAAGAGGGGATCGCGGCGGGGGAGTTCCGCGGCGATCTCGATCCGCGGCTCGTCATGCTGGGCATCATCGGGATGCTGAACTGGTCGCATCGCTGGTACACGCCCGACGGCAAGCGCACGCTGCCCGAGATCGGTGAGGAGTTCGCCACCATGCTCCTCGCAGGGCTCGGGAAGTAATCCGCTGCCGACTGCGATGCGAAGATCTGGGCATATGCGCATCCGCTTCCTCAGGCTGACGGTCGTCGCCGCGCTCGCGTCGCTGAGCCTCGTTCCCGCGCCAGCCGTGGCCGGTGAGAGTGCACCCCGCCTGCGCGACCACGAATGCGGCCTGCTGATCCCTGGGGGCGTGTCAGCCACGTGCCACACGTTGGTGGTGCCAGAGGATTGGGCCCGACCGAGGGCCAAGACCATCGAGCTCGAGGTGATGGTGCTCGAGAGCCGGTCAGCCACGCCCGAGCCCGATCCTGTGGTGTTCCTGTCCGGGGGGCCAGGCGACCCAGGCATCGAGGGCTTCGAGAACTTCGTGACCAGCCCGATGCTCGAGAACCGCGACATCGTGCTCTTTGACCAGCGTGGCACTGGTCGCTCGGGGCCGTCGCTCGACTGTCCCGAGCGTGCGGAGGCTGCGATCGACACGTTGTCGCGGGCTGATGCGCACGCCGACGAGCTGGCCGCGCTGGTGGACGCGACGGTCGCGTGCCGCGAGCGGCTGGTGGAGGAGGGCGTAAACCTCGACGCCTACAACACGAAGGAGAGTGCGGCAGATGTCGCCGCGCTGCGCGAAGCCCTTCAGCTCGACGAGTGGAACCTCTATGGAGTGGCGTACGGCACGCGGTTGGCGCTCGAGACCATGAGATCTTTCCCTGAGGGGATCAGATCGGTGGTGCTCGACTCGGTGTATCCACCCGACGTCGGGGGGCTCGAGCTCTACACCGACGGCGCGGGCGCGGCGCTCGACCGCTTGGTCGCTGCATGCGATGCCGACGCCGACTGCTCGGTCCTCCAACCCGATCTCGGTCAGACGATCCAGGCCGTCGTCGACCGCTACAACGACGCGCCGGTGGACGTCACGCTGAGCAGCGGTGAGACGTTCGTGGTCACGGGCGACGACATCTACACGGGGTTGTTCGACGCGATGTACGACACCGACCTCATCCCCACGCTGCCCACTGTCATCGAGAGTTTCGCCGCCGGAGACACCGGGCTCCTCGAAGTGTTGGCAGAGCAGGGCATACCCGCGCTGGCGACGCCCTCCAAGGGGATGTTCCTCTCCGTGGAGTGCGCCGACGCAGCCAAGTTCGCGAATGCCAAGCGCGAGGCGAAGGAGGCCGAGAAGCCCGGTCCGTCCTCGGTTCTGGTGCGATTCGCGGCGCAGCCGTACTGCGACGTCTGGGATGTCGAGCCGTTGCCTGACTCGTTCAGCCGACCCGTGCGGTCGAAGATCCCGACGTTGGTGCTCGCGGGCAGCCTCGATCCCATCACCCCAGCAGCCGACAGCAAGCGCACCGCGAAGTTGCTCAAGAACGCGCAGTACTTCGAGTTTGCAGGCTTCGGGCACGCGGTCACCAAGGGCACCGACTGCCCGCGCGCGATCCGCCAGGTCTTCCTCGACGATCCTGACGTGGATCTCAGTGTCAGCCCCGAGGCGGCATGCGCCAAAGACCCGGCGCCAGGCTTTCTTTCTCAGGGGCTGATCTAGCTCCAGCGTTCCTAGATGGCGCGGCCGGCCACGTGGCCGTCGTACACGGCGCGGTCGACCGGGCGAACCGCGACCGCGTCGCCGATCACCTTGATGTCCAGGTCGGAGGCTTGTTCGCGCAGATCTTCAGCGAGGTGGTTGTCGGGAAGACCGTTGGTGCGGATGACGACGGTGTCCACACCAAAGATGGTCTCCAGCTTGCTCGACAGCACATCGAGGAGCGTGACCTCGTGGTCGCCGATGAACGCGAGCGCAGTGCTGGGTCGCCAGGCCATGCCCGCGTGCACGGCACGGGGGAGGATCGCAGCCTGCGTCTCGCCGTCGAGGGCGAGGGGCACCGGCAGCGTGGTCACGCACGTGGCTTCGACGCCGTGCGTCGCGAGCATCTCGCCGAGGCCGATGGCCTGGGCGTGGCCAACCCCGTCCAAGAGCACCACGTTGTCCCCGAGGGCGCGTGGGTCCGCAAGGATTCGTCGCAGCGCTTCCACGTGGTCGAGCACCCATTCCTGCTCGGACCCCGGGACCGGCATCGGGTGGTACGCCGAGCGCGCCTCTTTCGACGGCACGCCGCCGGTTGCGATCACCACCGTGTCCGGTGACAACGTGAGCACCGTATCGGCGGTCGCGTCCACGCCGGTGCGCACGTCCACGCCTTGGCGCTCGCATTCACCGATCCGCCAGCGGGCGATCTCCCAGATCTCTTCCCTTCCCGGCAGTTGCGCCGCGAGACGCAGTGCGCCGCCGAGCTCCTCGTCTCGTTCCAGCAACGTCACGTCGTGTCCGCGCGCCGCCGCGACCGCGGCGGCTTCCATGCCCCCAGGTCCGCCGCCCACGACGACCGCTTTCTTCGTCTGCGAAGCCATTTGGAGGGTGCCGAGACCGAGCTCGTCTTCTCGTCCGACCGCGGGGTTCTGGACGCAGTTGATCGGCATCGACTGGAGCAGGTTGCCGTAGCAGGACTGGTTGATCCCCGTGCAATGGCGGATCTCGTCGGACCTTCCCTCCCTTGCTTTGTTCACCCACTCGGGATCGGCGATCAGCGCGCGCACGAGCGTGATGCCATCGGCCTCGCCGCGCTCCAGGATTCCCTCGGCTTCGTCGGGAGTGAGGATGCGATGCACGGTGAACACGGGCGTGTCTCGCATCTCGGTGACCACCCGCTCGCGAACCTTGTGCGCGGCGTAGACGCCGAGGAGGTGGGGGGCATAGTTGGTGCGCACCATGCCGATGCCGCCGATGCCCACGCTCACGTTGAAGAAGTCGACGAGCCCGAGCTGCTCGTAGCGGGCGGCAACGTCGGCGCAGTCTTCGGCGGTGAGTCCTGGTTGGCCGTGGCTTTGCTCGTCGTCGCCCGCCAGCCGGAGTCCGACGGCCACCTCGTTGCCAACTGCTTCGCGTACCGCGGTGATCACCTGCACGCCGAAGCGCATGCGGTTCTCCAACGAGCCGCCGTATTCGTCGGACCGGTAGTTGAACTTGGGAGAGAGGAACTGGTGGAGAAGATAGCCGTGCGCACTCTGGATCTCGATGCCGTCGAAGCCGCCGGCCACCGCGTTGCGCGCGCAGCGAACGTGGTAGTCGATGGCCTCGGCGATGTCGCGGGCGTCCATGGCCTTGGGCGCCTCGAAGTAGTCGGGTGACATCGACGGGCCCACCGCGACCTGCTTCGACCAGTTGCCGAGCATCATCGCCCCGGAGTGCGTGAGCTGCACGAAGGCGAGCGCGCCGTGCTCATGCACCTGGCTCGTGAGATCGAGATAGTGGGGGACGCACGCCTCATCCCAGCCGTTGGCGTTGTTGGGCATCTTGTACGCGGTGTTCGGTGCCACCGCGGTCTCGCCCGCGATCACCACCGCAACTCCGCCGCGAGCCCGGTCGGCCAGATATCGCCCGTACCGGCGCCCGTAGAAGCCGGGCTCGCCCCAGACCGGGTTCGGCTCGCTGAACATCGTGAAGTGGGCGCCGCAGATCACCCGGTTGCGCAGCTCCAACGGCCCCACCTTGAGGGGCTGGAACAGCAGGGGATGGTTGGGCTCTTGGGGCACGGCGGGAGGCTACCGAGGGCGGGCCGTGGCAGCATGGTGGCCATGACTGACACGATCGATTCCGAAGCGCACGAGGAGTACGACCCGTTCGCGGCCTTCGACGAGTCCGCCGGGGTCGGCCAAGTTCGAGACCCGTACCCCGTCTACCACGAGCTGCGGGGCGAGTGCCCGGTGCAGGCCGGGCCGATGTGGGACCGCTTCGGAATGGAGACGGGCATGGAAGCGGCGCTGCTCGGTGACGCGACATCGGTCCCGCACACGGTCTTGTCGTTCGACGGCGTGCAGCAGGTCCTCAAGGACGGCGAGACGTTCTCGTCGTCGGGCTACGCCGAGAACATCGGCCTGCTGATGGGCCATTCCATCCTCGAGATGGATGAGCCCGAGCACCACCGGTACCGGTCGCTCATCCAGCAGGCGTTCACCCGCAAGGCCATGGAACGGTGGGAAGCCGACATCGTCGGGCCGACCGTTGCCGCGAACATCGATGCCTTCGCCGACCGCGGGAACGCCGATCTCGTGCGCGAGCTCTTCTTCCCGTTCCCGGTGCAGGTGATCGCGGCGATGCTGGGACTCCCGCGCGACGATCTGCCCGCCTTTCACGCGAAGGCGGTAGAGCTGATCAGCATCATTTCCGACATCGAGCGCGGCCTCGTCGCGTCGCAGTGGCTCTACGACTACTTCGCGAAGATCATCGCCGACCGGCGATCGAGCCCACAGAGCGACGTCATCAGCGTGCTCGCCGAAGCCGAGCTGGACGGTCAGCGGCTCACCGATGATGAGATCATCGCGTTCCTCCGGCTGTTGCTCCCGGCTGGCGCGGAGACCACCTATCGGTCGTCGAGCAACCTCATGTTCGGCCTGTTGAGCAACCCCGACCAACTCGAGGCGTTGCGCGCCAACCGCGAGCTCATGCCCCAAGCGATCGAAGAAGGTCTGCGCTGGGAGCCGCCCCTCACCAGCATCGGACGTACGGCGATGCGCCAAGTCGAGGTCGACGGCGTCACGATCCCCGCAGGCTCACCGGTGCAGGTGTGCATGGGCGGCGCCAACCGAGATCCGTCCCGGTGGGACCGGCCCGACGACTTCGACATGTTCCGCGACTCGCAGCAGCACATGTCGTTCGCGTTCGGCCCGCATATGTGCCTCGGCATCCACCTCGCCCGTATGGAGACGACGGTCGTGATCAACACGGTGCTCGACCGGCTGCCCAACGTGCGCTTGGATCCCGACGCCGAAGACGTGCACATCAGTGGCCTCGCATTCCGCGCGCCGAGCCACCTTCCCGTGCTCTTTGGCTAGTCCAGTCCGTAGAGCCGGCGGGGGTTGTCCCAGGCGATCGCGGTCTTCTCTGCACTGCTGAGGTCGTCGCGCGCCATGAACTCGCGCACGCCGTTGGGGAACGAGCCTTCGGGGTGGGGGAAGTCGGCCGCGGTCACGATGCAGTCCAGCCCCACTGCATCGATGACCTGTCGGAGGTTGGGTTCCTCGATCTCGGCCGAGACGAAGCACTGTCGGCGGAAGAGCTCGCCCGGCGTGGCCGACAGCTCGTGCACGTCAAGTCTCGCGTAGCGCTCGTACAGCTCGTCGAGCCACCAGAGCCAAAAGGGAAGCCAGCCCGCGCCTGACTCCAACACGACCACCCGCAAGCCGGGGTGCCGGTCGCAGATGCCGCCCACCAAGAAGGAGAACAGGGTGAGCTGGGACTCGAGTGGGAACGCAGCGGCGACGCGCGGCAGTGCCCAGTCGCCGAAGCGATCGGCGCCGATCTGCCCGAGGCCGGTGCCGGCGACATTGTGCAACGACAGCGACGCGCCCAGCTCTTCCAAGGTCGCCCACAGCGGCTCGTAGTAGTCATGCTCGAGCGTGACGCCGGGGAGGGGAGGCTCCGGCAGCACGAAGAATCCCTTCATCCCGAGCTCGTTCACACCGCGGCGGGCTTCGACGATTGCCGCGTCGACGTCGTTCAGTGCGAGCTGTCCGACCGCGAGGAGTCGGTCCGGTACATGGGCGACGAACTTCGTGGCCCAGTCGTTGTACGCGCGCACGATGGCGGCCGCGAGCGCAGGATCGAGACCGGCCACAGCCACCTGCATCAGCCCGCGGCTGGGGTAGAGCGCCATGCGGTCGATGCTCTGGTCGTCCATCGCGAGCACGTAGGCGTCGGGGTCCCAGTCGCGCTCGTCGTAGCGGCCGTACGTGCTGGCCCAGGTGTCTTCGAGGGTCTTCATGCCACCGGCCAAGCGTCGCCACCTCACCGTCGGCAGGCGCATCCCGTCGACCGACATCGCGCCGCGATCGCTGGTGGTGGGCGCGCGGTCACGAAAGGCGGGCTCGATGTGCTCGGCCCAGAGGTCGGGCGGCTCCATGAAGTGGGAGTCGACATCGAAGAACACTTGCTTCAGCTCCGACCTCGGCCGCGACGGCGACCGCGCAGGAGCGGCCGGAGCACGAGCAGCATGCCGATTGCGAGCGCGGCGTTGATCACGAGTTGGCGTTCGCGGTCGATCACCGGCTCCCAGCGCACGTTGCCGTCGCGGATCACGAACGCGCCGACCGGTCGCGCGTGCAGGCCGAACCCGCTCCCGCCGCCGACGTTGCCCAGCTCGTCCGTGCCGCCGCCGCCGCCGGCGCCGCCGGCTACCGCGGCTGCGGGGATGACGACCGTGCCGTCACGCTCGATCGGGTCGCCGTACACGCGCCGCACGGTCAGCGCATCGCGTGCTTGTTCGATCACGTGGCTGATGCGTTCGAGCTCCATGGAGCCTCAGCTTTCCGGAGTGGTCGCGGACCCGCTCTTGGTTTGGTACTTGCTCTTCCACTCCTTGGGGGGCAGCTCGGGGCGCTTGGCGCCGGCGCCGAACAGGCGCGGGATCTCGCCCGCGAGGTCAGGGGCCGTCCAACCGCGATCGACACGATCGAAGACCCGGTCGATCTCCCACGCGCTGATGTGCTCGACGGTCCCACCCCGCACCTGGAACGTCTGACCGCTGAGGTAGCCCGCCTCGGGGGACGCGACGTAACAGACCATCTCGGCAACATGAACCGGGTCGCCGTAGTCGATCTCGCCCGGCGCGGCCTCTCGGTTACGGGCCGAGCGCCAGCCGATCGCCGCGAGGCGTGTGTAGGCCGACGGCATGATCGTGTTGGCCGTCACGCCGTATGGCGCCATCTCGGTGGCGATCGCGTTGGTGAACGCCATCACCCCGGCCTTGGCCGCGACGTAGTTCGACTGGCCGGCGCCGCCGAGCATCAGCAGGCCAGTGGAGGTGTTGACGATTCGCCCGTATCCCGGCCCGTCCTGGCGCTTGGCCTCAGAGCGCCACCAGCGGCAGGCCGGCGCGGTCACGGCGAACGTGCCGCGGAGATGCACTCGGATTACGTCGTCCCACTCTTCAGTCGCCATGTTGAAGACCATCCGCGGGCGGCCGAACCCAGCGTTGTTCACCACGATGTCGAGCCCGCCCCACTCGTCGATGGCGCGCTGCACCACCGCCTCGCCACCCTCGGGCGTGGAGATGTCGGACCGGTCCGCGACGGCCTCGCCACCGGCAGCACGGATCTCGCCGACGACCTCATCGGCCGGGGTCTCGTCGGTACCGCTGCCGTCGGTGGCGACGCCGAGGTCGTTGACCACCACCTTGGCGCCATAGGCGGCGAGGCGCGTCGCCTCGGCGCGGCCGATGCCACGGCCCGAGCCGGTGACGACGGCGACTCTTCCGTTCAGATCGACCATGGGCACTGACGCTAACGCCGCGGCAGCAAGTGCGCGGCTAGCGTCCATGCCGTTGGCGGCCCCACGGGTCGCTGCGGGGGGAGTCATGATGTACTGACCTCAGACGCGTTCGAGCTGATCGGTCCGACCACGCGCCTCGAACCGGGCGTGCAGGTCGGACCGATCCGCGTCTGTCATCGGCCGCAGCTGCTCGTCGTTGGCGGGGCGCCACCAGACCTTGCTGGGAAGGTTGGGAACGGTGACGTCCCAGCGTTCGTTGCGAAGCTGGCGTTTCAGGATCTTCTGCGTCTCGGTCACGGGGAGCGAGTCGACGACGCGCACGTAGCGCGGTGACCACTTCGTCCCGAGGTCGGCCTGCTCGGCGAGGAACGCGTCAAAGCCGGCCGCGTCGAACGACGCGCCCGGCTTCAGCTGGAGCGCGGCCATCACCTGGTCGCCGACCACCTCGTCGGGCACGGCATAGACGGCGGCGAGGACAACGTCGGGGTGACGGGCGAGAATGCGCTCGAGGGGTGCGGCGGCGAAGTTCTCGCCGTCGACGCGGAGCCACTCGTAATCGCGGCCGGCGAAGTAGAACCACCCGTCCTTGTCGCGATATCCGAGGTCGCCGGTCCAGTACCAGCCGTCGTGCACGCGCTGCGCGTCAGCCTCGGCGTTCTTGTAGTACCCCTCGAACGAGGGCACGCCCTGCTTGTTGACGATCTCGCCAATCGACTCGTCGGAGTTCAGCAGGTGCCCGGCGTCATCGAAGCGCGCGGGCGGGCAGTCTTCCCCGGTGTCGGGGTTCACGATCGACGTTCCGTCGGGACCCACGCCCAGCGCACCCTTGGGCATCTCGGGCATCCGGTTGATGTTGGCGCCACCTTCGGTGGATCCGTAGCCGTCACCCACCGTGCAACCGAACCGCGTGCCGAACCGCTCGATGTCGAGATCGGCGGCCTCGTTGCCGAACACTCGCACGAGGGTGTTGTTGGCGTCGTCAGGCTGCTCGAGGGTGGCGAGGATGTACGAGAGTGGCTTGCCGACGTAGTTGAAGTATGTGACGCTGTACTTGCGCACGTCGGGCAGGAAGCCCGATGCGGAGAAGCGCCGGCGAAGGACGAGCTCGGCGCCCGAGATCAGCCATGGCCCGAACGACGTGATGATCGCGTTCGAGTGGAAGAGCGGCATCGTGCAGTACATGACGTCGTCGTGCGTCAGCTGCTGCATCATCGTGAGCCCGGTGCTCATGCGGACCAACCGACCCTGGGAGACGATGCACGCTTTCGGTGCACCGCCGGTGCCCGACGTGAACAGCAGCAGGTAGGGCGCGATCGGGTCGATCTCGGCTTCGGGAACCCGGGCACCCTCGTATGGAGCGAGCGCGTCGGCGTATCCATCGCCGTCGATCACGAGGATCCGACCGTTCGCGGGGCCGAGGTCGAGCTCATCGAGCAACGGCAGGTGGCGACGCTCGGTGACGATGGCTTGACAGTCGGTGTGGCAGATGTCGCGCTCGAGCTCTGCGCCGCGCCGGGTCGGGTTGATACCGACGAGCACGTCGTTCGTCAGCGCGGCTGCCCCGAGCCAAATCGCGAACTCGGGGACGTTGTCGAGGAGCAGTCCGACGTGACGCGGCACGTCACGGTCGAGCTCGGCGCGCAGCCACGCGGCGCGTTGCGTCGCGGCATCCACGAACTGGATCCACGTCCAGGTGTCGTCTTCGAACCGAAGTGCGAAGCGTTCACCGCCGGCTGCCCTGGCTCGCACCAGCTCCGCGATGTCGGGCATGGCTAGAACGCGAGCTTCAACCCGGGGCGAGGCCAATCCAGCGCGACCAGCCTTCCCATTCCGGACAGCGTCGCGTAGGCGGTGCGCATGTCGTCGCCGCCGAAGCACACATTCGTGGTGAACCGGTCGGGCAGCGCCACGTATTCGTGCCCAGTGCCGTCGGCTTGCACGACGCACAGTCCTTCGCCGATCGCCGCGACCACGACCGCGCCGTCAGCTTCGACCGCGAGGGAGTCGAAGTGGCCTTTGGTGGCCTCGACCACGGTGGCCATCGGGCTCTTGACCTTGCCGGGTCCGGTTACGTCCCAAGCATTCAGCCGACCGGTGTAGCTCTCGGCCACGTACACGCGGTCACCGGCGGGGGAGAGCCCGACGCCGTTCGGCCCGAGCAGCCCTCGCGCCACTTGCACGACGGACTTCCCGGCAACCGTGCCGTAGTAGAGGCCGCCGCGGTCGGTGTCGTGGGCGCGGGACTTCCCGAAGTCGGTGAACCAGAATCCTCCGTCGGTGTCGAACACGATGTCGTTCGGCCCCCGGAACGCGAACCCGTCGCATTCCTCGCACAGCACGGAGTGCTCGCCGGTCTCGAGGTCGACGCGGTTGATCCATCCACCCGTGAAGTCGACCGGCTGGTTGCTCATCGTCTTGAGGTCAAACGGGATGAGCATCCCGTCGAGCTCGCTCCACAGGAAGCCGCCGTTGTTGGCGATGTAGCAAGCACCGTCGGGGCCGATCGCCGCGCCGTTGGGGCCGCCGCCGAGGTCGGCGACGACGTCGACCTTGCCGTCGGTGCCGACGCGGCTCAGCGTGCCGCGTCGGATCTCGACCACGAGCACGCTGCCGTCGGGCATGACGATCGGACCCTCGGGAAATTCCAGGCCGGTCGCGATGTCGCGGACCTCGGCTGGCGTGCCCATTCTCGTCCCCCTCGTTCCGTGCGCGTTTGCTGGGACCGTTCTAGTCCAGCCAGAGGTCGACAGGTACGGTGCCGCCATGGACCGGGGCTACGGAGTGGGCACGTCCTGACCGCGGTGCTCGCGCGACTGCGCGCCGAGCTGCGAGCACGCTGGATGGCGTGGCTGGCACTCGCCGCGCCTCGGTCAGGACAGCGCGGCGGTCGCGGCTTCGGGGTTGTGGTACTCGCGCCAGAACCGGATCTTGTCGCCGGCGAATCGAAAGATGCCGACGTAACGGTTGAGGTACGGGCGCTCGTTGTGCTTGACCACGGCCTCGCTGCGGTACTCCGCGACCAACGTCTCGGTGTCCTCGCCGGGATACGTCGCGGTGACCTCGATGCGGAACGGCTCGAACATCGCGCCGATCACGTTTGTGAGCAGCGCTTCCATCGCGGCTGGACCCCGGACCGGCATCTCGAGGAAGTCGGGCGCGAAGGCGAGGTCGAACTCCACGTCGTCGTCGAGCAGGTTGGCCACACCACGGAAGTCGCGGGCGGAGAGACGCTCGAAGAGCGTGTGCACGATCTGCTCCCGATCCGACGCCTTCACAGCGCCTCGTAGAGCGCGTCGAGAATCGGGAACCACCGCTCGTCGTCGCGGCGCGTGGTCCACTGCATGCGGTTCATTACGTAACCGAAGGCGACCCCGGCGTCCGGGTCGAGGAAGCCGAGGGAACCACCCGAGCCGTTGTGACCGAATGTGCGCTCGCCGGGTCCGAACGAGAACTCGGCCTCGGGCATCGTGATCTCGAACCCGAGGCCGAAGCGGGTCGGGAGGTCCATCACGACGTCGAGTCCGTCCACGTGGATGCGCCCGGCTTCGGCAACCAGCTCGGGATCGACGAGGTCTCCGCTTCCGAGTGCTCCGTAGACGCGCGCCAACGCGCGCGCGTTGGAGTGAGCGTTGGCAGCAGGGATCTCGGCCGCGCGGAAGGTACGAGAGTTCGTGTGCTCGATGACGTTGCAGTCGGGCGGGTTCCCGAACGACTTCGGGCCCAGACCGTCGGGCTGCCAGTGCGAGAAGAACGTCGGTGCGCCCTCGACGAGATCGATCGCCATGTCTGCGGTGCGTGACTCCTCCGCAGCGGGCAGGCCGAGGAAGCAGTCGATGCTCAGCGGGTCCGCGATCTCTTCGGAAAGGAACGTCCCGATCGTGCGCCCGTCGGCGCGGCGCAGAACTTCGCCGAGCAGGTGGCCGAACGTCACGCCGTGGTAGCCGTGCGCGGTGCCCGGAACCCACGACGGCTCCTGGGCGGCCAGCGCGTCGGTCATCGCTTCCCAGTCCGACAATGAGCCGAACGGCATCGGTCGGCTGATCGCCGACAGCCCGGCCTCGTGGGTCAGGAGCCAGCGCACAGGCACGTCGTCCTTGCCGGCTGCCGCGAACTCCGGCCACCACTTCGCGACCGGAGCGTCCAGATCGACCACACCGCGATCCACGAGCATGAGCAGCGCGATCGCGGCCAGCCCCTTCGTGCACGAGAACGTGCACGCGATCGTGTCCCGATCCCAGCGCCGTGAACGCGCCGCGTCGACGTGACCGCCCCAGAGATCGACCACCGCGCGGCCGTCGATCTCCACCGCAAGGGAAGCGCCGAGCTCGCGCCCGTCGGCAAAGCCGGAGGCGAAAGCATCACCGACCGCAGCGAACCGAGGGTCGCACGTGCCGTGGCAGATCTCGGCGGTCGACATGCGGACGCGACCCTCGCAGTTGCGGGTCCGGGTCGCAAGTGGTCGGATAACCCGATGGACGCCAACATCTTCAGCGAGGTTGCGAGCATCGACTACCCGATCCTCGACTCCGACGCGCACGTGAACGAGCCGCCCGATACGTGGCAGGGGCGAGTCCCGGCGAAGTTCAAGGACCGGGCACCGAAAGTCGTCCATACCGACAACGGCGACGTGTGGTCCTTCGACGACGGCAAGTCAATACGCCCCGTCGGCCTCACGGCGACCGCGGGGCTTTCGTACCTGCAGTTCAAGCCAGCGGGCATCACGTACGAGGGGATGAGGCCTGGGAGCTTCGATGTGAAGGCTCGGCTCGCCGACATGGATGCCGACGGCATCTGGCTCCAGGTGCTGTATCCGAGTGTCACGTTGGGGGGCGCAAAGGTCTACGGCGCGGAGCCCGAGCTCCAACGAGCTTGTGTGCGCGCGTACAACGAGTGGCTCGCGGAGTTCTGCGACGCGTCCGACGGTCGACTCGTCGGGCAGGGGATCCTGCCCACGACCGGTGTCGACGACGCGATCGAAGAGACGAAGCGGTGCATTGAGCTAGGGCACCGCGGCGTCGTGATGTCAGCGTTCCCCAACGGCAGCCTCGACCCCGCGCCTGAGGACGATCCGTATTGGTCGTTCGTGCAGGACACCGGCGTTCCGGTCGCGGTGCACATCGGCAGCTTCGTGAAGGGTGCGGTCGGTCAGAATCCGCCAGGGATGGACACGCTCGCGTTCATGGGCGTCGCAGGCTCGAGCAAGGCGGGCGCGCACACTCTGCCCGTCGTGTGCGACTTGCTGTTTTCCGGCATCTTCGAACGGTTCACGCGTCTGAAGCTGCTCCTCGTCGAGGCGAACATCGGGTGGATCCCGACGCTGCTCGAGCAGGTCGATGACATGTTCCTGCGTTACCGGTGGTTCACGAACGGTGTCGAGCAGATGCGCACCATGCCGAGCCGCATCTTCCACCGGAACTTCTGGGCCACGTTCATGGTCGACACCGTCGGCATCGAGCTTCGGCACCGGTTGAACCTGGAGCACATCATGTGGTCGACCGATTACCCACACACGGGTACGGAGTGGCCGAACAACCGCGTCTCGATCGAGCGCAACTTCCGCGGAGTGCCCAAGGACCAGGTCAAAGCGATGCTCCACGACAACTGCAAGGCCCTCTACAACCTGGATCACGTCCCCGACCTTCTCCCCTGAGGTGACGCGACTCGACGGCAAGGTCGCGCTGATCACCGGTGCGGCGAGGGGACAGGGTGCCGCGGAGGCCCGGCTCTTCGCGTCAGCAGGCGCGGCCGTTGTTCTCGGCGACGTGCTCGATGATGACGGCGAGAACGTCGCCAACGAGATCGGTGAACGTGCCGCCTATTGCCACCTGGACGTGACCAGCGAAGGCGACTGGGCCGCTGCGGTCGATACGGCGGTGAATCGCTTCGATGGCCTCGACGTGCTCGTGAGCAACGCGGGGATCTCACCGATGCCCCGACCGATCGTCGACACCGATCTGGCCGACTATCGGAAGGTGATCGAGGTGAACCAGGTCGGGGCCTTCCTCGGCGTGCGCGCTGCCGCGCCGGCCGTGGTCGAGCGCGGAGGAGGGTCGATCGTCCTCATTTCGTCGGTCAACGGCTTCGTGGGCGCCGGCGGAATCGCCGGCTACGTCTCGAGCAAGTTCGCGCTGCGCGGGTTGACCAAGGTGGCGGCGCTCGAGCTCGGCCGCAGTGGGGTCAGGGTCAACTCGGTGCACCCCGGTCCGATCGATACGCCGATGGTGCAGCCCGAGAGCTGGGACGGCTTCGACATGCGGCCGGCGCTGGCCCACTCGAATCCACTCGGGCGTATCGGCCAGCCCGAGGAAGTCGCCGAGCTCGTGGCTTGGCTCGCGTCCGACGCGAGCGCGTACTGCACGGGTGCCGAGTTCGTGATCGACGGTGGATACCTCGCCGGACCCTTCAACGCGCTCGGGACCGATGCATGACACCGGCTTCTCCGGGTGCGCTGGTGGCATTCCGGTCGCGCGACTACCGGGTGTTCTGGTTGGCGGCGATCGTGTCGAACTCCGGCAACTGGATGCAGACGATCACAGTGCCGTACGTGATCCTCCGCATGACCCACTCGACGACCTGGGTGGGGTTCGCCGCGTTCATGGCATTCGGGCCGGCGCTGGCGATGGGGCCGTTGGCAGGCTCGCTTGCCGACCGGTACCCGCGCAAGCAGGTCGTGCTGGTGACGCAAGCATTGATGATGATCGCAGCGTTCGCGCTCTTCGCGTTATGGGTCAGCGACGCCGCGACTCCTGAGTCGATCGTCGCGATCCTCCTCGTGTCGGGGATTGGCTCCGGGCTCGGGATTGCGTCGTGGCAGTCCTTCATTCCGCAGCTCGTGCCCACGGAGCACATGCTGAGCGCCATTCGACTCAACTCGGTGCAGTTCACCGCCGCGCGCGCGTTCGGCCCGGCGCTCGCCGGGCTCGTCCTCGCCGAGCTCGGGCCGAGCGTGGGGTTCCTCTTCAACGCGGTGTCGTTCCTGCTCGTCCTGGTGGCGCTGCTCGCGATCCATCCGCGTGCGATTGATCTTCCGGTGGTGATGACCGGATCACTCGAGCACTTCCGGGCCGGTGTGCGATACGTGCGAGAGCGTCAGGCGCTCCTCCTTCCAGTCCTGACGATCTTCGTGGTCTCGTTCTTCGGATCGTCCGTCATCCAGCTCTGCGCCCCGCTGGCCCGACGCGTCTTCGACGTCGGCAAGGCGGAGTACGGCTTGATGGTCGCCGCGTTCGGTTTGGGAGCGGTCTTCGGGACGTTCTTCACCCTTGCGTTCGGTGACCGCATCCGCCGATCGCGGCTTGCGATGATCGGTCTCGTGCTCTTCGCGGTCGGGGAGATGCTGCTCGGTGGCGCGCCCGCGTATGCGGCCGGCGTTGTCGGACTCTTCGGGATGGGCTTCGCATACATGTTCATCGCCGTGTCGTTGAACACGTCGATCCAGGCTCGGGTCGAGGAGAGCCATCGCGGCCGGGTGTTGTCCATCTACCTGATGGGGTTGCTTGCCGGCGTCCCGTTCGGCGCACTCCTCGGCGGTGCCGTTGCTGACTTCGTGGGCCTCCGGGCGACGGTGATCGGCGGCGGCACCGTCGTTCTCGCATTCGCGGTGTTCGCGGCACTCGTGTACGACGCGATGGGGCCGTTGAACGAATCGATCGACGAGAGCGAACCCGTGCATGCCGATGCGCTCCTGACGACGCAGCCAACGATCGCAGGCGCGGACTGATGCGCAGGCGCGCGGTCCCACAGGGACGGGGTCGGGTATCCCGGCCCCGAGCGAGCGCGACATGGTGACGCTCATCGACACGCATGTACATGTGATCAGCGAGGACGAGGAGCGCTTCCCCCTCGACCCGAGCGGGGTGACGGGTGCGTGGTACCGCGACGACCCGTGCTCGGTGGAGCGGTTGCTCCGGCTCATGGACGACGCCGGCGTGGACGCGGCGGTGCTTGTGCAGGCGATCAGCGCGTACCGACACGACAATCGGTACTGCGCCGAAAGTGCCCGGCGCTTCCCCGAGCGGTGCACGAGCGTCGCGTGCATCGACGTGACCGCGTCCGATCCGATCGCTGCGGCTCGACAGGTGGTGCGCGACGAGGCGATGCGTGGCATCCGTTGGGTCGCGATCACCGACGGGGGCCTCCAGGAGCCGCGCGGGCTGTGGGACGAGATCTCGACACTCGAGGTGCCGGTCGTCGTCACGATCCTTGCCCACCGACTCGCGGAGCTCGCGGCGACGATCCCGAACATCCCGTCGGTTCCCCTCGCGCTCGACCACTGCGCGTTCGCCGACTTCTCACACGGTGTGCCCGACGAGCTGAGCGCGCTCGCGGTCTTTCCGAACCTGTACCTCAAGGTGTCGTCCAACGCACTCGACCTGATGGCCGCACATGGTGATCCGGCCGAGGTCGTCGCCGAGCTCGCGGGGCGCTTCGACGGGCGGCTGATGTGGGGCTCGGACTACTCCCAGACACACGACCGCCCGTACGGCGAGCTCGTGGAGTGGGGCCGGGCCGCCACCGCCAAGCTCTCACCCGAACATCGCGCCGGCTATCTCGGCGACAACGCCGTCATGATGTGGCCGGAGCTGGGACGAAGAGTGGCGCGAGGACCTCGCCGCTGACATCTGCGAACCTGAGCGGGCGGAACGTGACGTGCACCGGCATCTCGAACTCCAGCGCGTCGAGATCGCAGTCGACCATGCGGGTGGCGAGGCGCACACGCGGATCCTCCTCCAACGCGACGAGGGCTGGCGCGAACGGGACGATCTCGGCGAACTGCGGGAGGAATGGGTGGGTCACGACCACCCAGGAGAACAGCGTGCCGCGACCGCTCAGCGGCTCCCAGGTGAAGGACTCGCCCTCGCACGACCGGCAGCGCTCGCGTGGATACCA
>JBBECS010000036.1:82590-143610 GCA_040881685.1 Acidimicrobiia bacterium
CGGAGCTGGCGCACGACCTCGACGACGTGTGCGATGCCGAGGACGTAGGCGTGCGACAGGAGTCCGCCGTGCGTGTTGGTCGGGAGCTTGCCCGAGTCGAAGTTGAGGCGGTCACCTTCTACGAACGCGCCACCCTCACCCTTGGTGCAGAAGCCAGAGTCTTCGAGCTGCATCAACGTGTGGATCGTGAACGGGTCGTAGCACGTGTAGAGATCAACGTCATCGTGGCTGATGCCGGCCATGTCGAACGCAACCGGCGCGGCGAACACCTGCGGCGTTGACGTGAACGCCGGCTGCTGGGCCCAGTGCGTGCCCGTCGACGAATTGCCGAGACCGACGCCTGCAACCTCGACGAGCGGCTTGGCCATGTCGCGCGCCCGTTCGGCCGATGTCATGAGGACCGCGCCGCCTCCGTCGGAGATCAAACAGCAGTCCTCCTTTCGGAACGGCGCCACGATCGTGGGTGACTTCGAGTACTGCTCCATCGTCAGCGGCTTGGCGTGCATGACGGCGGTCGGCGTATGGTTCGCGTTCCGTCGCTGAGCTACCGCGATCGCCCCGAGCTGCTCCTGCGTGGTGCCGAACTCGAACATGTGGCGACGGGCCACGGTCGCGAAGTACACGGGCTGGGGGAACCACCCCATTGGGATCTCGAGGTTCTGCTTGAACAGCTCCTGAGCATGTGACTCGCCGGGGCCGCCGACCATCTGGGATCGCTGCGTCGCCCACGCGACGCCGAACGTGTTGAGGACGACGCTGGCCTTGCCGTCGCGCAGCGCATGCGCGACTTCGTACGGCGCTGCGGCCGCGTGCGTCATCCCACCGCCGCCCTTCGACTCCCACATCTCGTGGCTGGTGCCGAAGTACTCATGGAAGCCGGCGACATCGAGCTGGTCGGGCATCCCGATGTACATGAGACCATCGACGTCGGTGGGCTCGAGGCCGGCGTCGGCGAGGGCTCGCTCCACGGCCTGCCGGACGATCTCTCTCGTCGTGCGTCCTGACGCCTTCGAGTGGTCCGACTCGCCGACGCCGCAGATCGCCACTTCGCCGCTGACACTCTCGTACTCGGTCGCCCAGCCCCAGTCGACGTCGGTCGCGCGCGTGCTCATGCTCCGACCGGTCGGTCGCCGATCAGCTGGTCGGCACGCAGCTGATCGAGCTCATCATCGGTGAGGCCGAGCAGCTCGCGCAACACTTCGTCGTTGTGCTGGCCGAGTGTGGGTGATGGCCGGTGCAGCCACGCGTCGTCGTGGCGCTTGAATCGGAACGGGACGGTCGGGATGTTGTGTGGGCCCGTGACGGCGTGGTCCTCGATCTCGAAGAGACCGCGGTGGACCATCTGCGGGTTGACTGCGATGTCCCGGCCGTCGGCGACGTATCCCGCCGGCACGCCGCGTGCGGCGAGCTCTTCAGCGAGTTCGCGAGCATCGCGGTCCTTGCAGAAGCGGGCGATCTCTTCGTCGATGTGATCGTGCGCACCGCGACGACCGTCTGCGGTCGCAAGCGCGGGATCGTCGGCCCAATCGGGCGAACCCAACGCCTGACAGAGCTCGTCCCAATGCTCGTCGGTCACGACTGCGAGCGCGAGCCACTCTTCGTCACCCGCACACGCGTAGAGGTTCTGCGGCGCTCCGAGCGGCCCGCGGTTCCCGGTGCGCTCGAGCAGGTCGCCGCTCGCGCCGTGTTCCACCACTTGCTCGGCGGCAGCGTTCAGCGCGGCTTCGATCATCGTGACTTCGACGAAGCGGCCTTCCCCCCACTCCTCGCGATCACGAAGGGCGAGCATCGTGGCGAACACCGCGTGCATCGCGGCGAGCGGGTCGCACGCGCCGCGGGGGATCACAGGCGGACCGTCGGGCCACCCGGTGACCCACGCCATGCCGGTGATCGCCTCCATCGTCTGGGCGAAGCCGGTTCGGTCACGCCACGGGCCAGCGAGGCCGTACGCGGGCATGCGCACTTGGATCAGCCGCGGGTTCACGGCATGCATGTGCTCCCAATCGAGCTCGAACTGCTCCATCACTCGCGGCGTGAAGTTGTCGAGGATCACGTCGGCGTCCTCGGCCATGCGCAAGAGCAGCGCGCGCCCCTCGGGTCGGGTGAGGTCGAGCGTGACGCCGCGCTTCGAGTTGTTGGCGCCGTGGTAGAGAGGCGCCCACTCCCACCACTGGTCCTCGGTCGGCGGCTTCGTGCTCGTGTAGCGCATGAAGTCGGGTCGGGTGATGGACTCGACCTTGATCACGTCGGCGCCGAGGTTTCCCAGCATCGTCGTAGCCGCGGGGCCGGCCCACCACGCCGTGAGATCGAGCACACGGATCCCGTCGAGCGGGAGCGCGCGCTTCTCTGCGTTCGGCGCCGCCGGCTCGGACCACTCGATGGTTCCGCTGTGCTCATCAAGGCCGGGCGCGGCGTCGAACGGGCGTGTCGACAGGCCGGAGATCCGGTAGGGGACGCGCGGCTGCACGAAGCGCCCGCTCGGGTTCGGTACGAACGTGCCCTGGTCGACGAAGTGGTCGAAGCCGGTGACCACCGCTGCGTTACCGACCGGGCCGCAGGGGATGCGCAGTAGCGTCGCCAGCTCGAGCAGCTCAGCGGTGGTGTGCTGCGTCGTGTACGCGCGGATCAGCTCGAGCGCCGCATCGCGGCGCTTGAACCGGCCGATCGCGCTCGCGAGGTCCTTGTCGTGGTCGAGGTCATCGCGTCCGATGAGCACGAGGAACGCGGCCCACTGGGGTGCGGAGTTGGTGGTGAAGGAGGCATATCCGTCGGCGCTCGGCTCGATCGACGGGATCTCGATTGTGCGGATGGGTCGGCGCATGTCGGGCCAACCACCGAACTCCGCAAACACCGACGTGAAGGTGTTCATGGTCACGCTCATGCAGTCGAGCCAGGCCACGTCCACGTGCTCCCCAGTTCCGCTCTGGGCAGCCGTTCGGGCGGCGGCAACCGCGCCGACCGCGGCATAGGTGCCAGAGACCCATTCGCCAATGCGGCCGCCGGCCGCGATCGGAGGCTGCTCCGGGAGGCCGCGTGAGCTGGTCGAGCCGCACCAGCCCTGGAGCGTGAACTCGGTCGCGGCCCACCCTGACCACGGCCCGTCCTGGCCATACGGCGTGATCGAGGTGATCACGAGATCGGGACGCTTCGTGAAGAGCGCTTCGGTCGGGAACGCGCCGGGCTGGCCGCTCTCGATGACGATGTGCGCGCGTGCGCAGAGATCGAGCACGTCGGAATCGTCCGGCGCGCCGACGATCGACCGCTTCGACGTGTTGAGGAACTCGAAGAGCGCGCCCGACCTCCAGGTGCGAAGTGGGTCACCCTCGCGCGGTTCGACCTTGACCACGTCGGCGCCGGCGTCGGCGAGCATTTTCGTGCAATACCCGCCAGAGATGCCGGTAGAGCAGTCGACGACCCGCACGCCAGTGAGCATCGGTCCGGAGCCTAAATGCTGGCCGCGCTCGCTCGTCGCCCGGGCGACGGTCCTGCGGACTCGCTCGGCTGCTCCTAGATTGACTCTCATGACAGGACCTCTGCGGATCGGGACGTTGGGAGCCGCCAAGATCACGCCGATGGCGTTGCTCAAGCCCGCCGCCACCGTCCCTGAAGCCGAGATCGTTGCGATCGCCGCCCGTGACCGAAGCCGGGCCGAGAAGATGGCGAACAAGCACGGCATCCCGACCGTGCACGACACGTACGACGAGGTCATCGCGGACCCGAACGTCCAGGCGATCTACAACCCGCTACCCAACGGTCTGCATGGCAAGTGGACGATCGCTGCGCTCGAGGCGGGCAAGCACGTGCTCTGCGAGAAGCCGTTCACTGCCAACGCCGAGGAAGCCGAGCAGGTTGCCGCCGTCGCCACCCGAACGGGTCTCGTCGTGATGGAGGCGTTCCACTACCGCTACCACCCGCTCGTCGACCGATTGCTCGAGATCATCAAGAGTGGCGAGCTCGGTGAGATCCACCGCATCGAGACCCGAATGTGCTTTCCGCTCCCGCCATTCGGTCCTACCGGCAAGGACATCCGTTGGCAGCTCGACCTCGCGGGCGGTGCCTTGATGGACGCCGGTTGCTACACCGTGCACCAGCTGCGCACGTTGGCGGGCGCGGAGCCCGAAGTGGTCTCGGCCGAGATGAAATGCCCCAAGCCCGAGGTCGATGGCTCGACGAACGCTGAGCTGCGCTTCTCCGACGGGCGCACCGGACGCATCGAGACCTCGATGTGGTCGAAGCGACTCTTGAGTCTGCGCGGCAAGGTCACCGGGTCGCATGGCGAGATGAACATCGTGAACATGACCGGCCCGCAGTACTTCCACAAGGTGGTGGTGCGCACCACTGATCCGCGCTCGGGGGTGAAGGCGCGCCGCAAGGAGAAGGTGAAGGGCGAGGCCACGTACTGGTACCAGCTCAAGGCGTTCGTGGCCGCGGTGCAAGAGGGTGCTTCCTACCCGACAACGCCAGCGGACTCGATCGCCAACATGCGGGTGATCGATGCGATCTACCGAGCCGCAGGGCTCCACGTGCGCGAGCCCAGCGCGTGAGCGACGGCACACACTTCGAGCGTTGGTTCCGCGAGGGAACCCGAGAAGAGGGCGACCCGATCCCTGCGGCCACCGTCGTCCTGGTCCGCGAAGCCGACGGCGAGCTCGAGACGCTGATGCTGAAGAAGAACTCGAAGCTCGCGTTCGGAGGCATGTGGGTGTTCCCTGGCGGCCGCATCGACGATGCCGACTGGGCAGACACCGAGAACGTTGAAGCCGCCGCGCGCCGAGCTGCAGTGCGGGAGGCGACGGAAGAGGCCGCACTCGTCGTCGACGAGGACTCGTTGGCGTTCATCTCGCATTGGACACCGCCAGGGTTGGCGCCGAAGCGCTTCGCGACGTGGTTCTTCGTCGCTCCGGCGCCGGAAGGTGCAGTCACCATCGACATGGGGGAGATCCATGACGAAGCATGGATGCGTCCGAGCGACGCCCTCGTTCGACGCGACAAGCTCGAGATCGAGCTCGCACCACCAACCTGGGTGACCCTGCACTACCTCGCGGAGTTCGAATCGCTCGACGCGCTCATGGCTGACGCCCACGCCAGGGAGCCCGAGTACTTCGAGACTGCGATGGGCCGCAACGACGAGGGGATGGCCGCGCTCTGGCGTGGTGACGCGGGTTACGCGTCAGGCGACCTCGACGCACCCGGTGCTCGTCACCGCCTCTACATGGTCAAATCCGGCTGGCGGCTGGAGCGCAGCTGACCGAGGTCGCGGCGCCCTTCGACGCGCCTACGCCTTCGTGCCGTAGCGGAGGTGCACCACGCCGCTCGTGAAGCGACGTTCGTCGAGGAGCTCGAGCTCCACGCGGACATCGTCGGGGAGCGCACGCTTGCCGCCGCCCACGACGATGGGGTTCAGGAACAGGTGACACTCGTCGACCAGCCCGGCCGCGAACGCCTGGGCGGCGAGGTGCGCACCGCCGACCGAGAGATCACGATCGGCTCCCGCCTTCATCTCGCGGACCGTCGCGGGGTCGAAGACGCGTTCGAGTCTCGTTTTGGCGGCGGACGCCGCGGCGAGGGTCGTCGAGTACACGACCTTGTCTGCTGCCTGCCAGAGCTGTGCATAGTCCAGCGCCACGGGTGATTGGTCGGGGAGCGTGTGCGCGGTCTCCCAGTACGCCATCACCTCGTACAGGCGGCGTCCGCAGAGATACGTGCCGATTGGTCGTTCGAGGTCGTTGATGAACGCGTGTACCTCCGCGTCCGGCTCCGCCCAGTCGAACTTGTTGTCCTTGTCGGCGATGTACCCGTCGAGCGATGTGATTGCGGTGTAGATGAGCTTGGCTATGGGGGTACCTCCTGCTAGGTCTTACCCAGCGAACGGTCCACCATTCAGGGCCCGGACCTCCCGACCGAGGTTAGTGAGGAACGGGCGGGAGTAGAGGATGCGCCCGGTCGTGACCGCTGGGTCGCAGGTTGCGAGCGCCAGCACCGCTTCCACGAACAACTCGAGCGGCTCGACGATGTTCGGATTGGCGTCCATCACATCGCCGACGAGCATGTCGGCACCTGGCGTGCGGACCGCGGCGACCGGCGCGAGCGAGTTCACCGCGATGTTGTCGCCGTAGACCTCCGCGGCCAAGCCGGTCGTGAACCGTTCGAGCGCAGCCTTGGACGACCCATACGTACCGGTCGTGAAACCCACCTTGAAGCCGGGATCGAAGGGCGGACCCTTCGGGTGCTTCGATGTTGCGCTCGAGATGTTGACGATCCATCCCTGTTTGCGCCGGATCATCTCGGGAAGAACGGCCTGCGCGAGGTCCATCGGCGCATGCACGTTGATCTCATACGTGAGGCGACGCCGCTTCAACGGGATCTCCGCATTCGGCATGTACATGGCGGCGGCCGCGTTGTTCACGAGCACGTCGATTGGTCCGAGTGCCGCTTCCACCTCGGGCACGATCCGAGCGCGGTCGTCACCGTCCGAGATGTCTGCCGCCACGGCGACGCCAGGTACCCCGGCGGCTCGGATCAGTTCGAGGGTTTCATCCAGCGAACCGGCGAGGTGCGCGTCGGGGCTGCTGTTCAGAGTCCGCGCCGTGATCGCGACCGCTGAGCCTTCGGCTGCGAGCCGCTGTGCGACGCCAGCACCGATCCCGCGGCTGGCCCCGGTGACGAGCGCGACCCGACCGTCGAGCTCGCCCATCGGTCGCTGACTAGGTGACCGGGAGCTTGTCGATGGCCTTGCTGAGCTCGGTCTTCGTGCGCGGGCCGCGCTTGGCGACGAACTCCTCACGCTGACGCGTCGTGGAGTGCTTCGGGTCCTTGTCGAAGACCGGGATGATGTGCTTGCCGAAGGTCTCCGTGGCCTCGATGCACGTCTCGATCGGCATCGTGGTTGACAGCATCCCGAAGACGAGCTGGTCGGCGCCGCAGTCGGCGTAGCGCTTCACGGCTTTCTCGACTTCTTCGGGTGTCCCGATGCACACGTTGCCCGCGGCGATGTCGGCGTCGAGCTCGGCCGGCGTCGGTTCGGGGATGAGGTCCGGCCAGGCGGGAAGGCCCGGCGGGGAGGGGAACGTGTCGAGGTAGTGGAACACCAGGCTGTTCTGGTAGCGCGACGTCATGTTGACCGAGACGTCGCGAGCCTTCTGTCCGTCCTCGAGGCAGAGCATCTGACTCGTCACCATGATGTTGTTGTTGACGTACTCGCCGACGGGCTCGGCCTTCTCGATGGTGTTCTTGTAGACCTCGATCAACGGTGCGAGCTGCTCAGGTGTGCCCATCGTGAAGCACAACACACCGATGCCCATGCGCGCGGCCATCTCGAACGTGCCTGGGTTGCCGGCCGCGACCCACATCGGCGGGTGCGGATCACTGAACGGCTTGGGCAGCACGTTGCGGGGCGGCATCTTGAAGAACTTGCCGTCGAACTTGTACGAGTTCTCGCGCCACATCTTCTTGAACTCGGGGATGACCTCGGCGACCATCTCCTTGGTCAGCTCCGGGTCGTCGATGCCGAAGCCGCGTTGCTCGGTCGACGACGAACCGCGGCCCATGCCGAACTCGAAGCGGCCCTCGCCCAGCTTGTCGAGCATGGCCACGCGCTCGGCGATGCGGGCCGGGTGGTTCACCGGCGGCGTGACGTTGATGATGCCACTCCCGATGTGCATGCGCTCGGTCTTGGCGAGCGCGTACGACATGAACACCTCATTGGCCGAGAGGTGCGAGTACTCGGTGAGGAAGTGGTGCTCGGTGACCCACGAGTACTTGAAGCCGGCCTTGTCGGCGGCGACCGTCCAGTCGATCTCGTTCCAGAGGCGCTGCGTCTCGACCGACCACTGGTCGTCGACGCCCTCGTACGCCTGTCGCGGCGTGTAGAGGCTGTTGAAGATCCCGAACTCCATGGAGCGCTCCTACCTCGGCCCGACGAACCGGGGGAATCGTAGCGACGGTCCCCCAAAAGTGCAACACGTTCTAGTTTTTCTTCCCGGCCTTCTTCTTGATGTCCAGCCAGCCCTTCACCATCTCGCCAAACTCGTTGGGGTTGTACATGTCCTCCTCGTAGGAGAACTGCCCGTCGCCTGCGTACCTCAGGAGCGTCCAGTTGTACTCCCGGTGGTCGCTGCCGTCGCCGGGGTCGTCCATGACGTTCGCCACTTGGCACATGATCCAGCCGCGCTCCTCGTCAACCATGTACCAGTCGATGGGGAAGTCGCGCATCTCCGCGAACAGAGGCTCGGTCATCGTCGCCTGGATCCAGTCGTAGATCGCCTGGCGACCTTGCATCCGCCCGTAGTGGTGCTCGTAGTACTCGGCGTCCTCGGTGAAGCACTCCGACCACTCGCGCCAGTCGCCGCTCTTGGCCGAGCGGTCGGCGGTGTCCTGGAAGTGCTGGAACGCCTTCTCGATCTCGTCACGCGTGAACTTGGCCACGGGCCCCCCTCACTGCCTGATCATTAGAACAGGTTCTACGATCCGCATCGTATGCCCGAGCGGAGCTCGCCGCAGGTGGTGATCGTGTTCGTCGGCCTGATGCTGGGCAACGCGCTGGCCGCCCTCGACACGACGATGGTGGCCACGGCCACCCCGACGATCGTGGGCGACCTGCACGGCCTCCGCGACCTCTCGTGGATCACGACCGCGTACCTGCTCGGGGGCATGGCGAGCATGCCGCTCTACGGGAAGCTCGGCGACCTCTACGGGCGCAAACGCATCTTCGCCGTCGCGATGGTGCTGTTCCTGCTCGGCTCCGCACTGTGCGGCTCGGCGCAGTCCATGACGGGGCTCATCCTGTTCCGCGCGTTGCAGGGTATCGGCGCGGGCGGGCTCGTCTCGCTCCCGATGGCGATGCTCGCGGACCTCGTGCCTGCGCGGCAGCTCGGACGGTGGATCGGCTACTCAGGGTTCGTGTTCGCGTTCGCCAGCGTCGCGGGCCCGCTCTTCGGTGGCGTATTCACTGAGCACGCGTCCTGGCGGTGGGCGTTCCTCGTGAACCTTCCCCTTGGTGCGATCTCGCTGACGATCGTGCTGCGACGGCTCGTCCTCCCCGCGCGACGCAACGTTCATCGCATCGACTGGGCCGGTGCTGGACTGTCAGTCGGTGTGGTGACGTGCATCGTCCTGCTGACGAGCTGGGGCGGCTCCCGCGAGCCGTGGGGCTCCGCACTCATCGTCGCCCTCGCGGTTGCAGTCATCACGCTCGTCGCCGCCTTGATCGTTCGCGAGCGGCGCGCCGTCGAACCCATCTTGCCGCCGCGCGTGTTCCGCTTGTCAGTGGCACGGGTGGCACTCCTCTCCAACGTCGCTGCCGGCCTCATCTTCTTTGCCGCGCTGTACTTCGTGTCCGCGTTCTTGCAGTTCGTGCGGGGCGTGAGCCCCTCGGACGCGGGTCTCTACCTGATCCCGCTGATGTTCGGATCCGTGATCGGGACGATGATCGTCGGGCGGCTCATCCAGCGGTCCGGCCGGTACCGCGTGTACCCGATCATCGGTGGCGTGGTCGCAACCGGGGGTGTGCTGCTCCTGCTGCGCCTCGACGCGAGCGCAGCGGCGTGGGAAGCCTTGGCAGCAGGCGCCGTCCTCGGCTTCGGCATGGGCCTCTCGATGCAGGTCCTCATCCTCGCCATCCAGAACGCCGTCGAGCTGCGCGACATCGGCGTCGCCACGTCGATGTCGATGTTCGGAAGGCAGTTCGGCGGTGCGGTCGGGCTCGCGCTCCTCGGCAGCATCTTCAACGACCGCCTCGCGGTGTGGCTCCACCGCCTCGTGCCGGCCCGCTTCGGGCTCACGGTGGCTGAGCTGCGCGGGCGCCCCGAGACGCTTCGAGGACTCCCGCCTGGCGTGAAGCACGATGTCGCCGTGGCGTTCTCACGTTCCTTGCACACGGTGTTCCTGGCCTGCGTTCCCGTCGCGGTGATCGGCATCGTGCTCGCGTTGCTCATGCGTGAGAACCCGCTGCGCGAGCACAGCTCGGCCGACCCGGGCGACGACCTGGCCATCGCACTCGAGGGTGTGGCGCTGGAATGAAGCAAGGCGGCTGAATGCGCGTCTCGGTGCAGCTTCCCGTGCATCGCGTCGAACACTTCGACGAGTTCGCGGGCGCGGCTGCGATCGCCGAGCTGTCGATCGCGGCGGAGAGCGCGGGGTTCGACGCCGTCTTCGTCACCGAGCACCCGTTCCCAGAGGATCGCTGGCTGGCGACTGGCGGTCATCATGCGCCGGACCCGTTCGTGTGCCTCGCGCTCGCGTCCGCGGCCACGACACGCGTCCGACTCCAGACCAACCTCTGCATCCTGGCGTATCGCAACCCGTTCCTCATCGCGAACACGGTGGCGTCCCTCGACGCCTTGTCCGGGGGTCGGGTCATCCTCGGGATCGGCGCGGGTTACATGGAAGGCGAGTTCTCCGCCCTCGGCGTGCCGTACGACGAACGCAACGACCTCACCGACGAGGCGATCACCGCGATGCGCGCCGCGTGGACGGGGCAGAGCGTCGTGATGGAGGGGAGCCACTTCCGCGCGGCCGGCAACACGATGTTGCCGGCGCCGGCTCAGTCCGGCGGGCCGCCAATCTGGGTCGGCGGCAACTCGCGTCGAGCGATGCGCCGCGCGGTCGAGCTCGCGGATGGCTGGGTGCCCATGCCAAGCCCGGCGAAGGCCAGCGCTCGTCTGCGAACCCCGGGCATCGAGAGCGTCACCGACCTGCAGGCCCGCATCGACGAGGCGAAGGCCCACGCTGCGTCCGTCGGCCGCACGAACCCACTCGAGGTCGCGTTCATGCCGATGGGGCTGGACATGTTCACGAACGCCAAGGTGCAGCCGAATGCGGTGATCGACAACATTCAAGAGCTGTCCCGAGCCGGCGTCACCTACGCGTGCATCACGGTTCCGGGAGACACTCGCGCCGAGTTGCGCGCCGGGATCGACGTCTTCGCGAGCGACATCCTCCCCGCGGTGGCCGACGCCTGACCGCTCTGGCAGCATGCGCCGCATGGTGCGAAGAGTGGTGACCGGGATCGACGATCAGGGTCGGTCGACGTTCCTGTCCGACGGCGACGCGTTCGGCGGCGATCGCTGGGCGGAGGTGTGGGTCACCGATCCGGTGAAGGGGCTCGGCGCCGTCGTCGACCCACAGGACGGGATGATGGTGCTGGAGCCACCTGCTGGCGGCACCGCGTGGCGCGTGTTCGAGGTGCCGCCCGACACACAGATGCGCGAGGCGATGAAGAACGCGGTCGGGCAGATCGACGGGATGGAGGCCGACGGCTTCCACACCACCGAGACGATCGACTACGTGATGGTGCTCGAAGGCGAGATCAGTCTCGAGCTCGACACCGGTGAGGTCACGCTGCATCCCGGCGACTGCGTGGTGCAGCGCAACACCCGTCACGCGTGGCGTAACCGCAACGACCACCCCGTGAAGATGGTCGCCGTGATGGTCAGCCTGCGCTAGGCCTGCACCTCGGGGGAGATCTCCTCGAAGACCATCGTCATGACCATCGGGTCGAGTTGGAGGAGATCGGGATTCACCGTGATCTTCCCGTCGGCGAAGGCCTGCATCTGGGCGTCGGCAAACGCCTGCCAGTCGTCGACCTCGACTTCGTAAAGCGCGAGGTAGCGGCGCCCGGCGGCATCATCGCCCGGCATGATCTGCACGGGTGCCAGCTTGAAGCGCCGACACGACTTCACGCCGGGGAGCGCGAGCACTTCCTTGGCGTGGACGTCGTCGTACCACTGGTTGAAGTCATCGTGAACGTCGTCGTTCGCCGCGTTCGCCAGTGCGAGGAACACTCCCTTGGGCATTGTCATCTCCAAGTTCAAGGGTTATCAGCTGGTGGTGTGGCCGCCGTTGACCGGCAAGGTCTGGCCGGTCACCCACTCTGCCGCATCCGACGCGAGATAGCACACCGCGGCGGCGACGTCGTCGGGTCGACCCAGGCGCGCGGTCGGCGGCGGTGGGCGGCGCGCGTCGTCGGCATCCACCGCCATGAGCCCGAGCGACAGGCAGTTCACCGTGACACCGGTGCCGATCAGCTCGGTGGCGAGATGATGCGAGAAGCCGACGGCGCCGGCCTTGGCCGCGCCGTAGATCGAGATGCCGAACCCGACGCCGATGCGGCCGGCTTCCGAGGAGATCGTGACGATGCGTCCCCATCCGCGATCGACCATCCCGTCCACGACCGAATGGATGCAGTGGAGCACGCCGTAGAGGTTGAGCCGGATGAACTTGTCCCAGTCCTCGACTGGCATCTCGCGGAAGCGGCGCAGTGCGAAACCTTCAGGCACGCCGGCGTTGTTCACGAGCACGTCGATGGGGCCAAGCGAGCGCTCGGTGTCGGCGACCATCGCTCGGACGGCATCGAGGTCGGTGACGTCGGCGACGGCTGGCGCGGCACGTCCGCTGGCCGCGTTGATCTCGGCCACGACCCGATCCGCGCGCTCGGCGTGCACGTCGTTCACCGCGACGGCGGCACCCTCCGCGGCGAGCGCTCTCGCGATGCCGGCGCCAACGCCTTGTCCGGCACCGGTCACGAGCGCGACGCGCCCCTCGAGCCCGGTCTTCACGCTCGGAACCCGTCGACGACGAGCCCCAAGGTCTCGATCGGTGTCTCGTAGGGCATCGAGAGCCCGACACGGTCGACGTGACTGCCGTAGCGCGTGGCCACGAGCCCGCCGATCTCGGCCGGCTTGCCGCAAACCGCGATCGTCTCGCGCACCTCGTCATCGATCAGCGTGGGGATCACGTCCCAGCGACCCTCCTTCGTGAGCCGGTTGAGCTCGGTCTGGAGGTCGCCCCAGCCGTGCGCGTCGAGCGTGACGCGATACGACGGGGTCGATCCGTAGAAGCCAAGCAGCACGTTCACGCCGGCGACTGCGCGCTCGACTTCTTCGTCGTTGCGGCCGGTACAGATGATGGGCGTCGCCGAGAGCGAGAACTCACCGCGCGCGCGGACGGTGTTCTTCAGCCCGGCCTCGACCGTGGGCACGACCGACTCGTGGAAGTACCGCTCAGAGTGGAACGGGTGAACGAGCAAGCCGTCGGCGGTCTCGGCCGCGGCAGCCGTCATGCGAGGTCCGAGCCCGGCGACCCACACCGGGGGAGGCCCGCTCGGATTCGGCCCCGGGTCGAAGAACGGGGTCATCAGCGTGTGCTGATAATGCTCACCGCGAAACGACAGCGGGGCACCGTCCTGCCAGGTGTGCTGGATGGCCTTGATCGCGCTCACCATCTCGCGCATCCGCGGGATCGGCGCGGTCCACGGCATCGAGTATCGGTTCTCGATGTGCGGGCGGATCTGTGAGCCAAGCCCGAGTGCGAACCGCCCACCGGAGAGTCGCTGCAGGCCGTCGGCCATCTGCGCGAGATCCATGGGGCTCCGCGCGAACGCGATCGCGATGCTCGTGAACAGCGTGGCATGGGTGGTGTGCTCGGCGGCCAACGCGAGTGAAAAGAACGGCTCGTGTGCCGCCTCGGCGGTGTACAGACCGTCGAAGCCGGCCGTTTCCAGCTCGCGCGCGACGCGCGCCGTGTCGGTGATGGCGCCGCGTAGGTGATGATCGAGCAGCATGCGAAGGCGCGGACAGTAGCCTCGCTCCTCATGTCGATCGAAGGCCGCTATCCCGTGCTCGTCGGTGTGGGCTTCGCGATGCAGGACGTCGACGACCCCGTGCAGGCGGTCGACGTGCTCGAGCTGATGACGCAGGCCGCCGATGCCGCAGGAGCCGATGCTGACGCGGCCAAGCTCCTGCCTGCGGTCGAGCGGATCCTGGTGCCCCGGGGAACGTGGACGTATTCGGCGCCGGGGCGGTTCGTTGCGCAGCACGTCGGTGCCGACGACGCGCACCCCGTGCGTGCCTCGCTCGGGATCCCGCAGCAGAGCCTGATCAACGAGGCGCTGCACGCAATCATGCGCGGTGACCTCGAGGTGGCGATGGTGGTGGGTGGTGAGGCCAGGCGCCGCCAGATGCTCGCCCGGCGCGCCGGGATCGATCTCCCGGAGCGCGACCAGAGCTCGATCGAGCCCGACGAGGAGCGCCCGCTCGCGGTGGCCGAGGAGCTGATGGCGCCGTCCGAACGGGAAGCACGGATCGTCCTGCCCATCCAGCAGTACGCGCTGATCGAGAACGCATTGCGCCACGCCGAAGGGCGAACGCTCGACGAGCATCGTGACGAAGTCGCCGCCCTGTACGCCGGCTTCAACGAGGTCGCCCGAGCCAACCCGCGCGCTGCGTTCCCCGGCGAGCGCAGCGCCGCTTTCCTGCGGGAGCCAGGCCCGGGTAATCGGCCGATCGCGTTCCCCTACAACAAGTGGCATGTCACCCAGATGAACGTCGATCAAGCCGTGGCGCTGGTGTTCTGCTCGGCCCACGCGGCGCGCGCGCACGGGATCGATCCCGAGCGGTGGGTCTTTCCGCACGTGGCACTCGAGTCGACGCAAGCAGTCTCGCTTTCGCGTCGGCGCGAGATGCATGCATGGCCGGCGATGCGCACGCTGGGGCGCGTCGCGGCACTCGGTCTCGGTCGACCGCTGGCAACCATCGAACACGCGGAGCTCTACAGCTGCTTCCCGGTCGCGGTGCGCGTACAGCAGCGTGAGCTCGGGTTCCCGACCGACAGCGTTCCCACGATTACCGGTGGCATGGCTTTCGCGGGCGGACCGCTGAACAGCTTCGTGCTGCACGAGACTGCCGAGATGGCCGCCCGGGTTCGCGAGCACCCCGGCGACACGGGGCTCGTCGGTGCGGTGAGTGGCTTGCTCACCAAGCCCGGCTTGTCGGCGTGGTCAACCTCGCCCCGGGGCGACGGACCGGTCGTCGCCGATCTCGCATCTGAAGCGAAGGCCCAGACCGCGACGATCGACAGCATCACGAACTACCAAGGACCGGCCACGATCGCCACGTACACGGTCATGTACGACGGCGACGAGCCGACGAGCGTGGTCGCGATCGCCGACGATCCCGATGGTCATCGGTGCGTGGCGATCGCCGAAGACGCCGAGCTCGCGGAGCAAGGCACGAAAGAAGAGCTGATCGGCATCCCGATCCGAGTGAACAGCACGACGTTCGAGGCGTAGAACTTCTCACCAAAGTTGATCGGTATAAGTGTCGGTGCCGGGCACGGTGGCCAGGAACGGCGACGCGAACACGATCTGACCGAGCCCGGCTGCCGCGAACGAATCGCCGAGCCCGGCGAACTCCTTGTCGAACGTTGCGATCGGGTCGCTCTCCACCCACGCCATGATCAGCACGCGGTCGGCAGCCTGGGTGTCGGGTACATCGGCTGGGCGATCGCCTCGGAGCGGCAACGGCGTGCCGACCAGCGCCACGTCGCCGGGGCAGGGGAGCGCTTGGAGCCAAGCGGTCACCTTGATTGCGTCGACACCGTCGGCCATCTCGCCGATGAGGGTGATCATCCCCGCGTACGAACGATCGAGCGCGAGCTCGACCGGCATCGTGCTCCCTGGCGCGTTTGCCTCGCCGGCGTACTCGTAGAGCCCGGTGTGGATGTGATCGCGCTCTTCGAACATCCGGTCGTTGGCATGCAGCCAGTTGACCTGCTCGACCCCCCACACGTTCCAATCGTCGTGGTGCTCGTCGAGCACCCAGTACACGGCGAGGTACGAGCCGATCATGGGGTCGGGCGTGACGGGCGAGTCCTTGGGGTAACGACGCTGCTTGCACTCCTTCGTTGCGATGTACCGGGCGCCCGCGAACTGCCACTTGCCGACCATGCAACCGGCATAGAAGTGGTCGCGTTCGTACCAGCGGTTGTACGCGACTTCGTGGCCCTTCCGTGGCTCGACCATCGTGTACAGCAGCGATCCGACGCGGATCTTTCGATCGTCACGAGGTACGTCCGGACGCTGGTACCGCTTCTCTGAGACGTTCACGAGGTCTCCTCTTTCTGGGCCATCTCCACGAGTGCAGCCTTGTCGACCTTGAGCATGGCCGTCACTGGCAGCGCGTCCACGACGACCACTCGATCCGGTGCTTTGTAGTCCGCGATCCGATCTAGACACCAAGCGCGCAGAGCATCGGCATCGACTGCGCCCGGCGCTGTGTTGTCGGCCGGTACGACGAACGCGACCCCGACCTCGCCGAGCACCGCGTCGGGTATACCGACGACGGCGACCCGCCCGATCAGAGGATGTTCGGTCAAGGTTCCTTCGACTTCGGACGGATGCACGTTGTACCCGCCGCGGATGTACATCTCCTTCAGGCGCCCGACGATGCGCAGGTTGCCGTCGTCGCCGACGTACCCGAGGTCGCTGGTGTGCAGCCAGCCCTCGTCATCGATGACCGTCGCCGTCAGCTCGGGATCCCGCCAGTACCCGGTCATCATCGCGGGGGACCGGCTCAGCACTTCGCCAACTTCGCCGTCCGGGAGGGTGTGGCCGTCGGCCGGCGCAGTGATCTTCACCTCGACGTCGGGCGCCGGGCGGCCCACGGTTGTCGCGACGACGTCGTCGGAGTCGCCGATGCGCGTGCTCGTGGTGACCCCCGCCTCGGTGCTCGTGTAGCGCGTGAGTACCGGACAACCCAACGTCTCGCGCATCCGCCGGACGAGCTCCGGCGGGATCGCGGCGGCACCGAGCCCCGCGACTCGCAAACCCGAGAAGTCGGTGATTTCGAGGTCGGGGTGCTCGAGGACGAGCTGCCACTGCGTCGGCACGCCGGTGGCCATGGTGATGCCCTCTTCGCGGATCAGCCGCAGGCTCTCGGTCGCCGACCACGGCTCGCCCGCCAGCACGACGGTCGTCGAGTTGGCCAGCTCATCCCACACGCGGGTCATGTAACCGACGTGGGGGAACGGCAGCACGGAGAGCCGGCGATCGCCGGGTCGGGTCAGCTCGCCGATGTTGCGAGAGATCGCGGCCTGACGCTCGTGGTCGTAGACCGCGCCCTTCGGTGCGCCCGTCGTCCCACTCGTCCACACGATGCAGGTCGGGTCGGCTGCGTCGAGGTTCGGCAGCCGCGTCGGCGGATCGGCCTCGAACGCATCTTTGAGCTCCGTGACGGGGAGCACGTGACCGGGATCGGGGCCTGCAGGCAGCGACGCGCCGTCGCCGACGACCGTCACCTTCGGCTCCGCGCGGCTGATGATGCTCGCTTGCTCCGCCGGTCCCAGCCGCAGGTTCACGGCCGAGGTGATCGCGCCGACCCGAAGCGCGCCGAGGTAGCACGCCGCGAACTTCATCGAAGACGGGAGGAGCAGCACGACCACATCACCGCGGCTCACCCGGTGATCGAGGAGCGTGGCGGCGAACCCGTCAGCGGCCCGGTCGAGCCAGCCGTAGGTGACGCGCTTGCCCGCGTGCACGTATGCCTCGCGTTCGGGTTCCGCGGCCGCGGCGTCGCGCAGGAGATCGGCGACAAGGCGCGTTCCCGACACGCGCCGGACTGTACCGGCCCATTGCCGGAGAATCTGACGAGGCATTAGATTTCGCGCCTCGACCGACGCAAGGGGGCACTCATGGCGCGCTTCACCGACCGAGTGGCGATCGTCACCGGTGCTGGTTCCGGACTCGGGCGCGCGACCGCGGTCCGCCTTGCCTCTGAGGGGGCCAAGGTGGCCACCCTCGACGTCAACGAACGAGCCGCGAAGGAGACTGCCGCCGCCATCGAGAGCGACGGTGGCTCGGGTCGGGCGTTCGCGGTCGATGTGAGCGACTTCTCGTCAGTCGAGGCGACGGTGACGGCTGCTGCCGGAGATCTCGGTCGGCCCGAGGTGCTCGTCAACTGCGCCGGTGTCGGGACCTTCGTGCGCTCGGAGGAAGAGACGGCCGAGAATTGGGCCCGCATCATCGGCGTGAACCTCACGGGCACGTTCCTCATGTGCCGCGCGGTGCTCCCGCACCTGCTCGACGGTGGGGGCGTGATCGTCAATGTGGCCTCTAACGCCGGTCTCATGGGTCAGCCGTACTCGGCCGCCTACTGCGCGTCGAAGGGGGGCGTCGTGAACCTCACGCGCGCGCTGGGTGTCGAGTACCGCGCCCGCGGCGTGCGGGTGAATGCGATCGCTCCCGGAGGTATGAACACGCCGATGATCCAGACCTTCGGATTCCCCGAGGGCGCGACCGCCCAGGACTTCGCCGCGATCACCTCGCCGATCGGCTACGCCGAGCCCGAGGAGCAGGCTGGCCTCATCGCGTTCATCGCATCCGAAGAGGGGCGCTACATGGTCGGCCAGATCGTCTCGATGGACGGTGGCATCACGTGCGGCTGATGGAGGTGCCAGAGGCGAGCGCCCGCGGCGCAGGTACCCTGCGCCGCAGCGAGCCGGGGCCCGAGCGGCCCGGCCCACAGGGCCAAGAGCGGAATTAGTGGACGAGAAGCTCGGCCTCTGGGGGATGGTGGAGGAGCGGGCGCGACTCACGCCCGACCATCAGGTGGCGGTCGACGAGGAGGGGCGTTCGTTCACGGCCAAGGAGTTCCGCGACGCGGCCGAACGCGCCGCCGCGGGGTTCCACGCGAAGTGCGTCACGACCGACACCCCGGTCTCGTGGATGCTGCCGACGTGGCTCGAGTCGGCGGTGCTCGTGGCCGCGCTCGCGCGCCTCGGCGCGGTCCAGAACCCGATCCTCCCGATCCTCGGACCCCGGGAGATGCGCTTCATCACGAACCAGACCGGCGCCAAGCTCTTCATCGTGCCGTCGGTGTGGCGCGACCGTGGATATGCCGACGAAGCGCGCGACATAGCCAGGGATCAGATCGGCATGGAGGTGATGGTCTGCGATCGCAGCCTGCCAGAGGGTGACCCGGCGACGTTGCCGCCACCGCCCGCGCCGAGCGATCCCGCCGACGCACCCGTTCGTTGGATCTTCTACACGTCGGGCACCACCGCCGACCCGAAGGGTGCGCGCCATACGGACTACACAGTGCGCGCGTCCGCCGCCGGGATGATCGCAGCGACCGACGTGACCGCCCAAGACCGCTCCGCGATGGTGTTCCCGTTCACGCACATCGGTGGCATCAGCTGGCTGTACACGATGGCGCTCACCGGTGCCACTGCGCTGTTCGTGGAGTCGTTCGTCCCGGCGACCACCATCCCGATGCTCCAGCGAGAGCGCGTGACGTTGCCCGGCGCGGGCACGCCGTTCCACATGGCATACCTGGCCGCCCAGCGACAGCAACCCGACACACCGCTCTTCCCGCACGCGCGGGCGTTCCCCGGCGGCGGCGCACCGAAGCCACCCCAGCTGCACTACGACGTGAAGGCGGAGCTGGGCGGCGTCGGCGTCCAGTCGGGATGGGGGCTCACCGAGGCACCGATCCTCACGATGAACTCGATCCACGCGACCGACGAGCAGCTCGCAGAGACCGAGGGTCCGGCGACGCCCGGCGTGGAGATCCGGGTCGTGAAGCTCGACGGCACCGAAGCCGCCACCGGCGAGGAAGGCGAGTTGCGCGTCAAGGGACCGATGGTGTGCAAGGGCTACCTCGATTCATCGCTCGACGCTGAGGCCTTCGACGAGGACGGGTTCTTCCGCACCGGCGACCTTGGCATCGTCCGAACCGACGGGCACGTACGCATCACCGGCCGCTTGAAGGACGTGATCATCCGTCACGGCGAGAACATCTCCGCGAAGGAGGTCGAGGACCTTCTCTTCACGCATCCAAGGATTGCCGACGCCGCGGTGATCGGCCTTCCCGATCCACGCACCGGCGAGCGCGCGTGCGCCGTCGTCGTGCTCGCCGAGGGGGAGAACGCGCCGACGCTCGCCGAGCTGTTCGACTTCCTCTCCGAGAAGGGCCTGACTCGCCAGAAGGTTCCCGAGCAGCTCGAAGTCGTCGAGGCGCTCCCGCGCAATGCCTCGGGCAAGGTTCTCAAGCACGAGCTGCGCGCGAAGTACAGCTCGTAACCGATCGGGACCTCGGGCCCTAGAACTGCTCGAAGTTGCGGCGGCGCTCCCAGTCGGTCACGACCTGGCCGAACGCCGCCCACTCCTGCTTGGCCGTGTTCACCAAATGGTGGTGCACGTCATGACCGAACGCCTTGACCGCGATCTCGCTCGCTTCGAGCTCATGGATCGCGTCGACGATGTTCCATGGCACGCGCGCCACGTCTGGAGCGTCGTAGGCGTTGCCGTCGAAGCGCGGCGGCGGCCCTTCACCGTGCTCGATGCCGTGCAGGCCCGCTGCGATCGTTGCGGCGAGCGCCAGGTACGGGTTGCAGTCGGCACCAGGGATCCGTGACTCCACGCGGTAGCCGGCGCCGTGGCCGACCACTCGAAAGCCGCACGTTCGGTTGTCGCGTCCCCACGCGAGGGCGGTCGGTGCCCATGACCCGGGCTGGTAGCGCTTGTACGAGTTGACCGTGGGCGCGAACAGCCATGCGAGCTCCCCGCTGTGCGCGACGAGCCCCCCGAGCCAACCGCGGAACACGTCGGAGAGGTGGTCAGCGCCATCGTCGCTCCACATCAACGACGTCGTGCCGTCCGCATCCCACACGCTCGAGTGCACATGGCAGGACGAACCGCATTCATTCATGTCGTACTTAGCCATAAAGGTGACGGCGCGACCCTGCAACGCCGCGATCTCCTTGACGCCGTTCTTGTAGATCACGTGGCGATCAGCCATCTCGAGTGCGTCGGCGTATCGGAGGTTGATCTCGTGCTGGCCGCGGCCGGCTTCGCCCTTCGAGAACTCCACCGGGACGCCCGCGTCGTCCATGCCGTTGCGCATGGCGCGGATGAGGTACTCGTCTCGGGTCGTCTGGAAGATGTGGTAGTCCTCGATCACCGCTGAGTGCGCGTCGAGGTTCGAGTACCCCTTTGCAGCCGCTTCCTCGTACGAGTCGCGGAACAGGAAGAACTCGAGCTCGGTCCCGCAGTTGATCGTGTAGCCCATCGCCGCCGCACGCTCGATCTGCTTGCGCAACATTCGGCGGGGCGAGACCTCGACCGCAGCGCCGTCTTCAGTCTCGAGGTCACACAGGACGAGCGCGGTCTTCTCGAGCCACGGGATCCGACGCATGGTCCCCAGGTCAGGGCGGCAGACGAAGTCGCCGTAGCCCTGCTCCCAGCTCGTGTACTCGTAACCGGACAGAGGGGTCATGTCGATGTCGACGGCCAGGAGGTAGTTGCACGCCTCGATGCCGTCGTCCAAGACGTGGTCGCAGAAGAAGTGTCCGGTGACGCGCTTGCCGATGAGTCGGCCTTGGAGGTCGGGGAAGCAGACGAGGACGGTGTCGACGTCACCGTCGGCGACCAGCCGTGTGATCGTTTCGGCATTCAGGCGCCCGCGAGATTGGTTGGTCATTCCAGGTCCTCCGGGGTCACGTACGCGGCCGTGATGCCACCGTCGACGACGAGCGCGGAGCCGGTCATGAACGAGGACTCGTCGGACGCGAGGAACAGCGCAGCCTTCGCGATCTCGTGGGCCTGCCCGAGCCGCCCCATCGGGATGTGCACAAACCGCCGCGCCCGCTGGGCGGGCTCGCTGAGCAGCTCCGCGAGCAGGGGAGTGTCGATCGGTCCCGGGCAGAGGGCGTTGACGCGAATCCCTTGGCGGGCGTACTCGACGGCAACCTCGCGGGTCATCGCGAGCACTCCACCCTTGCTGGCGGTGTACGCGATTTGAGCGGTGGCCGCGCCCATGAGCGCGACGATCGAAGCCGCGTTCACGATGGAACCACCGCCCGACTCCAATATCGCGGGGATTCCGTGACGGCAGCCGAGCCAGACGCCACGCAGGTTCACGCCCATCACGCGGTCCCATGTGGACACGGTTGTCTCGGTGGTGCCGCCGTCATCGGCGGGCATGATGCCGGCGTTGTTGAACAGCACGTGGATCGCGCCGTACGTCTGCACCGTGAAGTCGACCATCGCCCGGGCCTGATCTTCGTCGGACACGTCGGCCGCTACGAATGCCGCGTCACGACCATCGGCGCGCAGAGCTTCGACGGCGCTCGGCCCGTTCTTCGTGTCGGCGTCGGCAACCACGACGCGTGCACCTTCAGCCGCGAAGAGCTTGGCCGTCTCGAATCCGATCCCACCCGCCGCGCCGGTGACGAGCGCGACCTTGCCTACGAGACGTTCCATCGACCCCATGCTCCCGCGGATCGGTTAGGGATTGCGAGGGCGGTTCGTCCACCGGCCCCGCTCGAAGGTGCGGAACCAGCCGCCGGCAACGACTGTGCCGCCGTCGGTGGGGATCACATGCCCGGTCACGAACCGCGACATGTCCGATGCGAGGAAGAGCACTACGTCAGCGTTGTCGGGAGGGGCGCCGACGCGACCCATCGGAACCCAGATCGGCCAATGGTCCTCGAGCTCAGGCGGGACGAACTTCGAGTAGTCGACCTGGGTGGTCTGGGTGACGTCAGGTGCGATGGCGTTGACGCGCACCCCTCGCGGTGAGGTCTCGAGCGCGAGGCAGCGAGTGAAGTGGATGACCGCGGCCTTGTACGCGCCGTAGACGGGATCGGGTGGATACCCGCGGATGCCTTCGACGGACGAGACGTTGACGACCGAGCCTGACCCTTGTTCCACCATGCCGGGCACGACGGCTCGGCAGCACCGCATGACGTGCAGGAAGTTGATGTCATGAAGCGCGGTCCAATGGTCTTCGTCGCTTGCGACGAACGGTTTCGCGCCGAGGTAGTGCCCGACGTTGTTGATCAGAATGTCGATTCGGCCCGTTGCCTTGCACGCGGCTTCGGCCATGTGCGCGACCGCGTCGCCATCACGGACGTCGGCGACAATGGCCTCCGCGCTCCCGCCCGCGGTCTGGATTGCCGCCACTCGTGTGGCAGCGAGGTCGCCGTCGATGTCGACGACCACCACGTGAGCACCTGCGCCGGCGAGCACGTCGCTGACGGCGCCGCCGATCCCGTCGGCTCCACCCGTCACGATTGCCACGCGGTCGTCGAGCCGGATCTCCACGCTCATCGCGTGCCACCCAAGCGTTGGCCGAGCTCATCGAAGAAGCGATCTGTGCTCGCCTCGTCAGACGCGAAGGAAGTGAACGTCAGGTACACGTCGTTGACGCCAACATCGGCAAGCGCGTCCATGCCGTCGAGGGTGGCGCCGAGGGAGGGCTTCTTGTCTGCACCGCGCGCGATCGGGAGAGGTGCGCGCACTCGTAGATCGCCAGGAGCGCGACCGGCAGCGGTGTACGCTCTCCGCAGCGTTTCGATGCCGGAGGCGATGCCCTCGGTGGTCTCGCCCATGATCGGGATCCAACCGTCACCGAGATTCACGATCCGATCGAGGTTGCGCTTCGTCAGCGTGCCGGAGAACAGGATCGGGGGACCTCCGGGTCGCAGCGGCTTCGGCACCGACCACACGTCTTCGAACGAGACCGATGCCGAGCGGAACGTGGCCGGGCTGTCGGTCCAGAGCGCGCGGCACGCGGCTATGTGGTCGGTCAAGACCTGGCCCCGCTTCGCCGGGTCGATGCCTTGCGCGGTCAGCTCTTCCTCCTGCCATCCGGTGCCGACGCCGAGTTCGACTCGACCGCCCGAGAGGACGTCGAGGGTTGCGATGGTCTTCGCGAGCAGGGGTGCAGGGCGCAAGGGCACGATCAGGATGCCGGTGGTGAGCTTCAAGCGCTCGGTCACGACCGCGATCGCGGTGAGCACCGTGATCGGCTCGAGCCACGGCGCGTCCGACGGGAACGGGAACGTGCCCCACGGATAGCGGTCCACGTGCTTGCCGAGCAGGACGTGATCGGCGAGCACGACGCCGTCGACGCCGGTCCGCTCCGCCCGTCGAGAGAGGTCGACGAGCGCGCGAGGGTCGTCACCGAACCGGTGTGTGCCGACTGGCAACGAGATGAGAACTCCTGGCTTCACGCGCTGCAACCTAACCGTTCGCCATCCAGGCATTCTGCGACGCGCTGGAGTTCGTGAGCACGGCGCATACGCTCGCCACTGATGCGCCGTCTTGGTCCGTTCCTCGTTGTCGTCGCGTGCTGCCTCGCCGCACTCGTTCCGGTGGCCGACGCGGGCGTGCGGTCGAGTGCAGCATCAGGGGGACAGTCATCGCTCACATGGGAGCCATGCGAGGGAGATGCGGAGTGCGCGCTGCTACCCGTGCCGCTCGACGACACGGTGCAGGACGGACCGACCATCGACATCGCGCTCGTGCGCTACTTGGCGCGTGACCCCGACCGGCGCATCGGTGCGCTCCTAGTCAACCCGGGCGGCCCGGGCGCATCCGGCGTCGACTTCGCCGGCGCCATCGCGTCGTCATTGTCCGACGAGATCCAGGAGCGATTCGACATCGTCGGCTTCGATCCTCGCGGTATCGGCCGGAGCGCCGAGGTCGACTGCACGGAAGATCTCGACCCGTTCTTCGACGTCGAGTGGGCGCCTGACAACCGTCAAGAGCGCGAAGACCTCCTCGCCGAGGTGGCCCGGCTCGTTGCGGCATGTGAGCGGTCCGAGGGCGCCGTCCTCCCGTACCTCCAGACCGAGCGCGTGGCACGGGACATGGATCGGATCCGCCGCGCGCTCGGCGAGCCGAAGCTGACCTACCTCGGGTACTCGTACGGCACGCTGCTCGGGGCTTGGTATGCCGAGCAGTTCCCCGACCGGGTTCGCGCGCTGGTCCTCGACGGCCCGATCGACCCGGCACTCGATGGGCTCGCGTTCCAGGTGGAGCAATCGGTGAGCTTCGAGCGCAACCTCGATGCCTTCCTCGACGACTGTTCCCAGCGCCGCACGTGCGCGTTCCACCACAACGAACGGTCGGAGCGGGTCTACGACCAGCTGCGCGCGAAGGTGGGGGCCGAGCCTCTCGTCGTCCAGCAAGGCGAGGAGGAGCGCAGCCTCAACGGCACGCGCTTCGACCTCGCGGTCACTCAGCTCTTGTACGACGGACGCGCAGAGTGGGACAGCCTCGCGTTTGCGCTCGAACGCGCCGCACGCGGAGACGGGTCCGAGCTCCTCTTCTATGCCGATTTCTACACCGGCCGAGAGGGTGGAGGGCAGTACGAGAACACGCAGGAGCAGTTCATAGCGATCGGATGCGCGGACGGTCCGCCCGTGGGGGGCGTGGACGGGATGCGCGCGATCGAAGACGCGGCGGCCGAAGCCGCACCTCGATTGGGGCGATCGATCGTCAACGGGAGCTTGCCGTGTGCACTCTGGCCGGTCATGCCCGCGCCCCCGCGTCAGCTTCGAGCAGGGGGCGCCGCGCCGATACTCGTGATCGGCGTGACCCGCGACCCGGCAACGCCGTTCCCGTGGGCGAAGGCACTTGCGAGACAGCTCGAGTCGGGAGTGCTGCTCTCGGTCGACGGTGGACGGCACACGTCCTTCGACGCAGGGAACCGTTGCGTCGATCGCGTCGTCGAGCAGTATCTCGTGCGCCTCGACGTCCCCGACAAGGGGACGAGCTGTTAGCGCTTGCGGAAGGCGCGCGCCTCGAGCACGGCCAGGATCGCGAGCCCGGCGGCCGTGAGATCGAAGATCCACGAGCCGAGCGAGCCGCTGCTCGGAACACCGGGATCGTCGGAGAACACCCAGACGGAGATGACGACGAAGCCGATGGCGTCCATCAGCGCCAGCCCGCGCGCAACGAATCGCGTCTGGCCTTCGTCTCGAGCCGCCTGCCACGCGACGTAGGCGAGCCCAACCAGCACCGCACCAAGCAGCTGTGCGTACACCCAGGGTCGCGGCACCGGGATGTCGAGCTCGGCGTAGAGGTCCTCCCAGGTCGCCGCGAGCATGAGAACGCCGAAGACCAACGACACGAGCGCGTTGGCCTTCAGCACCACCGCCATCGGGATGCGTGTGCTGCTCGTCGCCGTCGAGACCATGTCTTCCTCCTTGGGAGTCGCGTCATTGTGGTTCCGGGACGAGCGCGTCGAGCGGATGACCAGAGGCGTCCTAGAGACGCCCGCCTACACTCCGGCACCGGATGGACCTTCGGTACTCGGAGACCGACGAAGCGTTCCGCGCCGAGTTGCGCGCCTGGCTCGCGCGCGCGTTGCCCGACCTCCCGAGTCCGCCGGCCCGCGACGACTGGCCGGCGCGGGTCCGCTTCGACACCAACTGGCAACGATTCCTGTACGACGCCGGATATGCCGGCATCTCGTGGCCGAAGGAGTACGGGGGGCGCGATGCGTCGCCGAGCGAGCAGCTGGTCTTTCTCGAGGAGACGACCCGCGCTCGCGCGCCGTACGTGGGCGTGAACTTTGTGGGCACGCTGCATTGCGGCCCGACGCTCATCGCCGAAGGATCCGACGCGCAGAAGACCGCGCACCTCCCGAAGATCCTCAAGGGTGAGGAGGTGTGGTGCCAGTGCTTCTCCGAACCGGATGCCGGCTCGGATCTCGCCGGGTTGCGCACCCGGGCTGAACGCGACGGCGACCACTATGTCGTGACCGGGCAGAAGGTCTGGTGTTCGTTCGGACACATCGGCGACTTCGGCGAGCTCCTCGTCCGCACCGACCCGGATGTCCCCAAGCATCGAGGCATCACTTGGCTCATCCTCCCGATGGATCTGCCCGGCATCGACGTCAGACCCATCGAGACCGTCCTCGGGTCGTCGGAGTTCTGCGAGGTGTTCCTCGACGAGGTGCGCGTGCCCGTCGAGAACCGGGTCGGCGACGAGAACGACGGGTGGCGGGTCACGAACGTCACGCTCTCGTTCGAGCGCGGCACGGCGTTCGTGAGCGAGATGGTTGATGCGCTCCGGATGGCCGAAGAGCTGGCCCCCGACGTCCACGACCCGACGGAGCGGCGCGAGCTCGCTCACGTCGTGGCCGAGCTGGACGCGCTGTGGGCGCTGACGAAGCGGAACGTGTCGCAGGCGGCACGCGACGGGAGTCCTGGGCAGGGCGCGTTCATGTTGAAGCTCGCGTACTCCGAGGCGCGTGACCGGCTCGGCGAGCTGTGCATGCGCGTCCTCGACCGTGCCGCCTTCGACGTTCACGACGAGCGCGTCGAGGAGCGGCTCCGCACGTTGTCGATCCCGATCGCGGCGGGTACGTCACAGATCCAGCGGAACATCATCGGTGAGCGCGTGCTCGGGCTCCCCAAGGAACAGCCCTGGGCAAAGGTGCCATGAACTTCGACTTGAGCGAGGATCAGCTCGCGCTTCGCGACGGCATCCGAGCACTGTGCCGCGGTCGGTTCACGAGCGAGCGAATCCGCAAGGGCTTCGACCAGGCGATGCACGAGGAGCTCGAGAGCACTGGCGTCTTCTCGCTCCGCGCCGATGGCTTCGGATGGGCCGAGGCCGCGATCACGTTCGAAGAGCTCGGGCGGGCCGTGGTGCCGGGCCCGCTCGTGTGGACGCACCTCGCTCACGGCGTCGCCGACGGCACGATCTCGGGTTTGGCCCGTCCAGAGCCGGGCGCTGCGGCATTCATCGAGCATCTCGTGACGGCCGACGTGATCGCGGTGCTCGACGATGACGGCGTATCGCTGGTGCCGACGGACGCGATCCGCGAAGCCGCCGCACTGGATTGGCCGCTCGACCCGCTCACTCCGGTGCACCGCGTCGAAGCGCTCCCCGCGGGAGAGCGGGTGGCCGGCGCCGACGTGGCTGCGATGTGGCGACGCGGTGGAGGTGTGCTCACGGCCGCGTTCCAGATCGGCATGGCTCAGGCGTGCACCGATGCCGCAACGGAGTACGCGCTCGCTCGGCGGCAGTTCGATCGCCCCATCGGGTCGTTCCAAGCGGTGAAGCACTTGTTGGCAGACATGGTCGTGCGAGCCGAGGTGGCGCGCGCTGCCGTGCACGCGGCCGCGGTCACGCTGGACGATCCCGGCGTCTGCGACCTGGACCGAGTCCTCGCGGGCGCGCGACTGCTAGCCGCGGAGGCCGCGCTCAAGAACGCCAAGAGCTCGATGCAGGTTCATGGCGGCATGGGCTTCACGTGGGAGTCCGACGTGCACCTGTTCCTCAAGCGGGCCTGGGTGCTGAACACCGCATTCGGAAGCGCGAACGAGCACGCCGACGCGCTCGCGGCGCGACTCTGAGGGTTGGAGATGGCCGGCTCGGATTGGAAGCTGCTGCTCGAGGATCTGGCCGCGCGCCGCGAGGCCGCGCGGGCGATGGGTGGCACGGAGCGGCTCGAGCGACACCGCGCGGGTGGGCGTCTCGACGCGCGCCAGCGCATCGATCACCTCTTCGACCCCGGCACGTTCGTCGAGCTCGGTTCGCTCGTGGGATCCGTCCACCGTGGCGTCACGCCTCCGACGCCGGCCGACGGCTTGGTGGCCGGGCACGGGCTCATCGACGGGCGCCCGGTCCTCGCGGCCGCGGAGGACTTCACGGTCATGGGCGGTTCGATCGGTCTCGGCACAACGGCCAAGCGCCAGCGGCTCGCCGAGCTCGCGCGGCAGGAGCGTGTGCCAATCGTGATGCTGCTCGAAGGCGCCGGTGAACGCACGCAGAATGCGTTCGAACGACGCGGCCGGGCACCGAACGATCTCCAAGCCCTCGCACGGCTCTCGGGCTTGGTGCCGATGGTGTGCGTGGTGATGGGCCCTTCGGCCGGCCACGGCGCGCTGACCGCGCCACTGATGGACTTCGTGGTGATGGTCGAAGGCGCGGCGCTGTTCTCGGCCGGGCCCCCGTTGGTCCGCTCATCGATGGGAGAGGAAGTCACCAAGGAGGAGCTCGGCGGCACGGCCGTGCACACCGCCGCGAGTGGTGTCGCGCACAATTCCGCCTCCGACGATCCAGCGGCCATCGACCTCGTGCGCCGATATCTCTCCTACTTTCCATCGAACGCATGGGAGCATCCTCCCGGCTTGCTTGGTGCCGAAGATCTCGGGCCGCGGGACGTCCCCGAGCTGATCGATCTCATCCCGGCCGATCCCCGCAAGGGCTACGACATCTCTCCGCTGCTGAGCGCGACGTTCGATGCCGCGTCGGTGCTGGAGCTTCAGCCCGCGTTTGCTCGACCGATCGTCACCGCGTTGGCCCATCTCGGCGGCACCGCGGTGGGTGTGGTGGCCAACCAACCTGCCGCCAAGGCAGGGTCGATCGACGCCGACGCCGCCGACAAAGCCGCGCACTTCCTCGAGGTTGCGGATGCCTTTCACCTGCCGGTGGTCTTCTTCGCCGACAACCCTGGGGTTCTCGCGGGCCGCGCGTCGGAGCGCGCCGGGATCCTTCGCCATTCCGCGCGCATGTTCGCGGCCCAGGCGCGCCTACGAACGCCGAAGCTGCACGTGACGCTGCGCAAGGCCTACGGCTTCGGCTCGTCGTTGATGGCGATGAACCCGTTCGACGCGCAGACCGTGACCTTGGCGCTTCCCGGCGCGCGCCTCGGCGCCATGCCGGCCGACGGCGGTGGCCAGGCGGCTGGCCTCGAAGCCGACACCCAAGCGCTCCTCGAGCACGCCGAGCTCGGTGGGGCGTACTCGTCGGCTGACACCATGGGCTATGACGACGTCATCGAGCCCGGTGAGCTGCGCAACGCGCTCCTCAGCGCACTCCGACTCACGTCTGCGCGCCGACGTGCTCCAGTCGAGCCCGCAGCCCACCACTCGATCCGACCGTAGATCTCGCTCGCTCTCTGCGGTCCGGGATACCCGGCCCGCGGGCGTTCGCTCGCTAGGCGAGCTTCTTCGCTCCGCTCAGTCGCCGCGTCAGTCCGCGAACACGAACTCGGGTTCGAGGACGATCTCGGTCGTGAGGCTGTTGGCGATGAAGCACTCGTCGTGGGCCACCTCGCACAGGTGTCGGAGACGCTCTTCGCTCACGTCAGTGCGCACGGTGATGCGAGGGCGGAGCTCGATGCGCGTGATTCGCATCGGCCGAGGATCCTCGGGCATGACGCCGTGGGCTTCGTCCACGTAGCCGACGACATCGACGCGTGCCTTCGAGGCCACCGCGAGGAACGACAGCAGCTGACATGAGGCCGCCGCGAGTACGAGCAGCTGCTCTGGGTTCAGCAACTTCGGGTCCCCCCGGAAGACCGGATCGGAGCTCAGGTCGAGCGTCGCGGCGGCGGGCGACGCAGTGCCGCGGTGACTGCGGTCATACGCTTCGTAGCCAACCGCGGTCGAACCGGTCCACGAGCAGGTGACCGAATACGTGTGCTGGGTGGCACTCATTGCTTGCGCACCACCCAGATCTCCTCGGCTGGCCACTGCCGCGCCCATTCGAGCGGTACGAAGTCGTTGTACGTGGTGGAAGCATCAGCAGGCGGCTGAATCTCGAGCAGATCCTCGACGATGAGACCGTTCGTCCGAAACAATCGGATCCACTCGCCATATGGGATCTGGAAGTCGACGGTGCCCTCGCCGAAGTAAGAGATGCGACTCCCAAAGTACGGACGCTGCAAGCGGGCGACCTGTCGCTCCTTCTTTTCGTCGTAGCAGAGTGCGTAGAGGATCGTGGCCTTGTTGAAGATCAGCCGTCCTCCTGAACGCAGCACGCGTGCCACTTCAGGGACAGAACGTTCCGGGTCGCAGAACGACATCGCCCCGTGGTCGCAGAACACAAGATCGAATGAGCCGTCGGCGAGCGGGAGCGACTCGCCGCTCGCACACACCAACAGGATGGATTGGGCGGCGGTCGAGACATTCCGGGTTGCATGTGCGAGCTGGGACCAAGACTGATCCAGCGCCACCACATGGGCACCGTCGTGCGCAAGCGGGATCGAGCGCTGTGCACCGCCGCACCCGTACTCGAGCACGTCGAGGCCCGTGACGTCGCCGAAGAGCGCGAGCTCGGTCTCGGGGCGCCCCCACACGCCCCAACCATTGCGAGCGATCTGCTCCGCGTGCGCCGCCTGGTAGTCGTCGGCGTCGGCGTCCCAGAACTCGCGGTTCGTCCGCTCGTGCTCGGACGTCACGAGCGGAAGTCTGACTACTTGCCAAGAAGCTTCTGGCGCGCGTCGCGCGCCTTGCGCCACTCGTCGAGGAACGCCTCGCGGCCCTTGTTGGCAGCCGAGCCCGCGGCACCCGCGGCGGACTGCACCTCGCCGGCGAGCTTCGAGAATGCGTCACCGAGGTCTGACACCACCGACTCGGCCTGTTGTGCGACTGACCTCCAAGCGCCCGCGCCGGCCTTCTGCGCCTCGTCGAGCTTGGCCTTGGCTTCGCCCTGGCGCTTGCGGAGCGCTTCGACGCCTTGTTGGAGACGATCGCGCGCTTCGGCCTGGGCAAGGTCGGCCTGCACGCGCAATTCGTCGATCTGGGTCTTGATCTTGTCGAGCGCGGACTGCGCTTGCTCCTGGTATGTGGTCTGGTCGGCCGCGTCGGCCATGGCTCCTCCTTGGGTTGCGGTGTTCAGGGCCCGGCCAGCTCGATCAGCAGGTCGGCCACGAGCTCGGGTCGAGAGAGGAATGGAGAGTGACTCGTCGGCCACTCGATCGTACGGGTACAGCGGCGCGCGAGCACCCTTTGGAGCCCTGGACCGACGGCTCGGTCCCGCGTGCAGATCACGTACGTGCTGGGGATGTCGTGCCAAGCCGCCCGGGTGGCCACACTGCGGAGCTCGGCGATTGCCTGCGGACCGAGGCGAGCCACGGCCTTGGCTGCATCGTCGGGCTCGCAGTCCGCGTACAGACCACGGATTGCCTGTTCGGGGTCCAGCGTGAAGGTGCCGTCCTCATGGGAGCGCATGGCGTTGACGAGCTCGGATGCTCCGTCCTCGCGTGTGGCGTCATCCACGGCCGCGTGCGCGAGGGACTCGCCCGGCGCGAGCGGGAAGGCGGCGAGGAACACGAGGTGGCGTGCCGCGGGATGGCCGGCGGCGCCCTCGCTCACGACGGCGCCACCGAACGAGTGCCCGCACACGACCGCGTCGTCGACCGTGTCGAGCACGGCTCGCAACGCCGCGGCGTCGCCGGCCAGATCGGTCAGTGGTGCCGAGCTGTCGCCGTGACCCGGCAGGTCGAAGGCGATCGAGGGGATGCCGGCGCGGTCGAGCAGCGGCACGACCTTCTCCCAGCACCAAGCCCCGTGCCACGCACCGTGCACGAGGACTGCCGTCGCGCTCACGCGGTCAGCCTAATGACAGCCATGGCTCCTTCGGCCGGGTCAAGGGGAGGAGTGAGCGTGCCGATCCAACTGCCATGGCACGCCGGCGGACGTCACGGAGATCTCGCGCGCTCCGAGCGGCTTGCGGATCGATGGTGCTCGGTGTCGGGCTCGCGGCCGTCGCTGCGGCCGGTGCGGGTGCGCAGGCCCCGACGCCGCCAACCGCTCCGGCGGAAGGCGCGGGTCTGCTCCCCGGTCTCGACGCCCGACTCGTCGGTGTCGGCCTCGAGTACGCGACGTCGTCCGGGGACCTCACCGCGCTTCGAGCGGCGCAGGTGCGTCTCGACGCACTGGTTGCCGAGCAAGCGGCGCTGCACGTCCGTCAGCTCGAGTTGGAGCAGCGCCTCACCTTCCTCACGAACGCGCAGCAGAAGGCGGCGCGCGACCTGATCGCGGCGGAGCTCAACCTCGATCGCTTGACCGCGCTCGTCTACATGAAGGGCAACACCGGTTGGTCGACGACCCCCTTCCTCGCGATCGAGGATGCATTCGCGGCGGAACGGGTCGACCAGATCGGAACGACGCTGACGGCCGAGCTTGTCGCGGCCCAGGAGCGCGCCCGCATCCTGCGGAAGCAAGCGTCCGCGTTCGCCGCCAAGGTGGCCACCCAACGGGTCGAGGCCGACACGCGGCTCCTCCAAGTCGAGGTCGTCGAGCTGCCGGGAGCCCAGCGCGAGGTTCAGGCGCTCAGCGTGAGCGCGGCCGCCACCCTGGCTGGAGCGTCCGTGAACGGACTCGGCATCCCTCTGGCAACGATCGACGCGTACCTGCGCGCCGAAGCTTCGCTGGCCCGGGAGCGTCCCGAGTGTGCGCTCCAGTGGTGGATGCTCGCGGGCATCGGGCGCGTGGAGTCCAACCACGGCCGGTATGGAGGAGCGCAACCCGGTCTGCGCGGGAACGTGACGCCGCGGATCGTCGGGATCCCGCTCGATGGTTCCCCTGGCATCGCGGCGATCCACGACACCGACGACGGCACATGGGACGGTGACGCGACCTGGGATCGAGCGGTCGGCCCGATGCAGTTCATCCCGTCGACGTGGCGGCGGTATGCGGTCGACGGCAACGGCGACCGTGCCAGCGACCCGAACAACCTCTACGACGCGGCCACGGGCGCGGGCAGGTACCTGTGTTCCGCGGCGGGGCATCTTGGCAACGACGGCTCGTTGACCCGGGCGTACCTCGCGTACAACCACTCCGACGTGTACGCCGCGCGAGTCCTCGAGCTCGCGCGTGGCTATCAGGCGCTCGGGCTTCCGCCCCCGGTCGCATAGCGACGGGCCAGTGCTCGCTCTTCCGCGCGGCGCGTGAAGGGTGCAGCCAGCAAGCCGAGGAGGCCGGCGACCCCGAGGATCACCCAGATCGAGACGCTGAAGACGAGCAGCACAACGACGAGCACCAGGAATGCGATCGCCGCGTCGGCGGCGACGTGCACGCCGAGCGGTCGTGGCTCGCGGGGCGGAAGGTCGTCGTGCGGTTCCTCAATGCTCACACTCGCGGCCGGGCCATCGCCTTGGGCTCGGTGTCGACCCCGATCGCACCGGCGCGCAGCGCCTTGACGGTGCACTCCTCGCGGGGGAGCACCGAGAACGGGTCGTAGGAGAACTCCCGCATGGCGTTGAGGTGCGTGATCTTGTTGATCTCGTCGTCCGTGAGCCCGGCGTCGGTGCACTCAGCCATGATGCGCTCGGGAGCACGCGGCCACGTGGTGTCGGAGTGCGGGTAGTCGATCTCGACGGTGACGTGGTCGACGCCGATGTGGTCGCGCACCAGCTTCAGGCCGACCGGGTCGGTGATGAAGCACAGGATGACGTGCTCGAGGAAGAACTCACTCGGCATCTGGTTGCCGAAGTCCGCGTGGGTCCATGCGCGGTGCGTCTTGTAGGAGTGGTCCAGCCGCTCCAAGAAGTAGGGGATCCACCCGATGCCACCCTCGGAGAGCGCCACGCGCAGATCGGGAAACTTCTTCCAGATCGGCGAGTGCGTGAGATCGGCCGCGCACTGCACGATGTTCATCGGCTGGAGCACGATCGTCACGTCGAACGGCGCGTCTGGTGCGGTGATCGCGAGCTTCGACGACGACCCGATGTGCATGCACGCGACGGTGCCCTCGTCCACGCATGCCTGCCAGACCGGGTCCCAGTGGTCGGTGTGGAAGCTCGGCAGGCCGAGCGGCACGGGGTTCTCGGGCAGGGTGATCGCGTGGCAGCCCTTCTTCGCGACGCGCCGGATCTCTGCCGCCGTCGCCTCGGGGTCCCAGATCATCGGCACTGCGAGCGGGATGAACCGGCCGGGGAACGTGCCGCACCATTCGTCGATGTGCCAGTCGTTGTACGCCTCGGTGAGGATGCACGCCGCGACCTTGTCCTCGAGGTTGCCGAACAGGCGCCCGGCGAAGCCGGGGAGCGACGGGAAGCACAACGAGCCGAGAAGGCCGTTCGCGTTCATGTCGAGGACGCGCTTCTCGATGTTGAAGCAGCCCTCGCGCAGCTCGTCGAACGACGTGGGGTCCATGCCGTACTCGTCGAGCGGTCGACCGGCGACCGCGTTCAGGCCGACGTTGGGCAGCTGCATCTCCATGAACTGCCACACGTCGGCGCCGTCGGATTCGCGGTGTACGACGTGGGGTGCGAAGTCCTTGTACTTGGCGGGGAGGTGTCGTTCGAAGAGGTCGGGCGGCTCGACCACGTGGTCGTCGACGCTGACGAGGATCATGTCGTCGAGGTGCACGGCGTCCCCTTACGCTCGTGAGCTCCAGGCGGGCTCCTCGACGAGGGTACCCCTGGCGCTGGCGCGTGCACATCCGCAACCACTCGGACGAGAAGAACCAAGACCGACAACGGGATTCGCGTCACCGACGTGTGGAAGACGAAGGAAGTGTTCGAGAAGTTCGGTGAAGAGAAGATCGGGCCGATGACGGCGCAGGTCGGCCTGTCCGAGCCGAAGATGACCTTCTCGAGGTGCACCGCTACCTCACCGCGGGGTAGCGCAGTCCTTCGGCTGGTCGATCAGCCCCGGAGTACCTCGCCGGGCGTCGCGCCCGTCCACACGCCCTCGTCGAGGAGTACCTCACCGTTGACGATGACGGCGCGGTAGCCCTCGGCGTCCACGACGTAGCGACCCGAGTTGGCAGGGAAGTCGCGCACGTAGCGCGGCGCATCGGGCGTGCTCAATCGGTCCCGCTCGATGAGGAGGATGTCAGCGGCCATACCCTCGGCGAGTACGCCGCGCCCTTCGATGCCGGTCGCGCGTGCCGGGATCGACGTGATGCGAGCGATGGCCTCCTCGAGGCTCAGGACTTCGGGCACCCACTCGGTCAGCAGTCGCGTCGTGTAGTCGGCGCCGCAGAACGAGAGGAGGTGCGCGCCACCATCGGACGAGCCGGCCATCATGACCGGCGACCGGATCATCCGCTCGACCGCCTCCTGGCGCGAGCGGCTGGGTGGGCCGGCCAGCACGAACTGTGTCTCGAGCCCTTCGTCGAGCGAGAGGTCGAGGAAGGCGTCGAGGGGGTCGGCGCCGGTTGCCTCGGCAACGTCGCTCACTGACTTTTCGAGCCAGCGCTCGTTCTCTGGCTTCACGACCTGCTCGACCTTGAGCACCTGCCACACGAACACGAACGATCGGCCGCGCGGGTCGGCGATCTCGCCGCGCATCTGCTCGCGCAGTGCCGGGTCGCGCAGCCGCTCCTCGCGGGCGGGGGAGGGGAGCGTGAGCGTGTCGCGGAAGCTCGGCATCTCGTCGAACAGGAACGTCGAGCCGAGCGAGAAGTGCGCCCCTTGCCGGTTGCTCGCGAACATCGGGTGGATCTCGAGGCCGTCCCCTGCCGCCGTCTCCGCGAACTCGAGACTCCGTGACCAACCGTCGGGTGCGTGCGGCATCATCGTCAACGTGTTCACGTGGACCGGTCGGCCCGACGCCCGCGCCATCGCGAGCATCAGCTCGCGGTCGTCATCGTCGTAGCCGTTGAGGAACGTTCGGGGGATGAACTCGATCGACCCTCGACCCCGCTCCGCGAGCACGGACGCCAGCGCCACGAGCTCATCAGGCGACGCGTAGTTCGACGGCACGCCGCGGCCGTCGTGGGCCACGTGGAGCTCGAGCTGCGACGACGTGAACCCCACCGCGCCGTCGGCCAGCGCGTCGCGCACGAGGACCTGCATCGCCGCGACCTCATCGTCGGTGGCCACGCGCTCGGATGCGTCGTCGCTCATCACGTGGCGGCGGACGGCGCAATGTCCGACGTTGGCGCCCACGTTCACACCGACCCGACCCTCGAGTCCCGCGAGGAAGTCGCCGAGGCTCCCGCCCTTGAACGTGACCCCTTCGCTGAGCGCGTCCGACGACATCCCTTCGACCCGACTCAGCATCTGGAGCAACCACGGGAGGTCTTCGGGCTTCGACGGCGCGATGGTGAACCCGCAGTTGCCGGTGAGGAGTGTGGTCACCCCGTGCCATGACGCGGGGGACGCGGTCGGGTCCCAATGAAGCTGTGCGTCGTAATGCGTGTGCACGTCGACGAATCCGGGGGTGATAAGGAGGCCGTCTGCGTCGAGCTCTCGCTCCGCCCCGGCGTCGAGCTCTCCGACCGCGACGACGCGCCCAGCGCGAACTCCGACGTCGGCCGTGCGCGCTGGCGCACCGGTGCCGTCGACGACGGTACCGCCGCGGACGATCAGGTCGAACGGCTGCTCGCTCACGTAGGGAGGGGGATGCCGTACATCTCGAGCGCGTTCAGGCCGTAAAGACCCTTGCGGGCGTCGTCAGGCAGGTCGTCGTTGTGCTCGCGCAGCTCGTCGACCACCCCCGGGTACTTCGCGTCGTTGTGCGGGAAGTCCGACGCCCAGATGTATCGGTCGGTACCGACCAGCGCGGCGAGTGGCCCGGGCGTCCGCTCGCCGGGATCGAAGCTGATCCAGCACTGGCGCTTGAAGTACTCCTCGGGCGACAGCGACATCGGGGCCGCGGCCCACCGGTAGCTCTCCTCGAACTCGTTGAGGCGGTCCATCCAGTGTGCGATCCAACCGCCGCCGCTTTCGAGCACCACCACCTTGAGCGTGGGGTGCCGCTCGAGCACGCCGCCGTACACGAGGTTCGACAGCGTCATCATCTGGTCGATCACAGGAATCAGTGCGTGGTGCGTGCCGGGTGCCATGAGGTGGCGCATCGCGAGTGACGCGCCGGGCATATCGGCGAGCCCGGCGATGTGCAGTCCGAGCGGGAGGTTCGTCTCCTCGAGCGCCTCCCACACCGGTGTGTAGTCGTAGTGGTGGAACGGCTTGTCGTTGTACGCGTTCGGTCGCACGAACGTGCCGACGAGTCCGAGCTCGCGCACTCGGCGGGCTTCGTCTGCGGCCGCCTTCGGGTCCTGGAGCGGAAGCGCGCCGGCACCCTTGAGACGGTCGGGCGCGGTGGCGCACCACTCGGCGAGCCAGTCGTTGTAGACCTTGCACGACCACACCGCGAGCTCTGGGTCTTTGATGCCGCCGAGCTTGAGACCGAGTCCGGGGTACATCACGGACAGGTCGATCTCTTCGGCGTCGAGAACCTTCACGCGCTCGCGAGGGTCAAAGCCCGCCGGGTTCAGCTCCTCGTAGTGCCGGCCGCGCCCGAAGTCATCGAAGCTCTCGCCCGCGTTGCCGAGGCCGACGAGGCCGCGGTCGGTGGCCATGCCGTCCTCCACATGGCACTCGTCGTACCCGGTGCTCTCGTTCCAGCGCAGCCGGATGCCGCGATCCGCCAGATCGGCGGGGAGGTTCCTCTCCCAGAGGTCGGCGGGCTCGCAAACATGCCCGTCGGCATCGACGATGTAGTCGTTGGCTGACGCTTGTGTCATGAGCGCAGGATTCCCGTCTCGCCGTCGCCCGTCAACTTCCCGGGCGCTCCAAGGCCTGCGCGGGGCCGTAATCGCCGACCGGGGGTTGGGGTTGCACCTCGATCGTGTCGAGCAGCACGCCGGGTGGCGCGCTGACGGCGACGATGACGGCGTGCGCTACCGCCTCCGCATCGAGCACATGGGCGTGGCGCCCGAGACCGAAGCGCGGCCAATAGCTCATCAGGTCCTCGAGCTCGTCCATCGGCCACCCGAACCCGAACTCGCTCAACGTCGGCCCGACGCGAACCGTGATCGAGCGGATCCCGGTACCTTCGAGCTCAAGCGAGAGCGTGTGGGCGAGGGTTTCGACGCCGGCCTTGGTAGCGGAGTAAGTGGTGAGGCGAGGGCGAGGGTTTCGCGTCGCGTCCGACGTGATGAACACCACGTCACCGCGGGCGTTGCGTGCACGCAACGACGTGATCGCAAGTCGCGACATGAGGATCGGACCAAGCAGGTTGGTCGCGACCTCCCGTTGCAGGGCGCCGACCGGTACCTCATGGAACCAACCCGGGGTGGCGACTGCGGCGTTGTTGATCAGCACGTCAACCGGTCCGACGGCCTCCTCGGTGGCGGCGAAGAACGTGGCCGCCGAGTCCGGGTCGGACACGTCGAGCGCGTGCACGAATGGCTCACCGCCTGCAGCGCGCACCGCGGCGGCTGTCTCCTCGAGTCGCTCCACGCGGCGGCCCCCGAGCGCGACTCGCCACCCGAGCCGCCCGAGCTCGGTGCCGATCGCGGCGCCGATGCCCGAGCCCGCGCCGGTCACGATGGCTGTCCGCGGGTCGTCCACAGCGCCAGACACTAGGGCGACGGATCCAGGCCACCCCACGCCACGACCTCGCCGGCCGCCTCGATGAGGAGATCAGTGTCATTGAGCGCGATGCCGACGGTGACGATCGATGGAGCGGGAATCGCGAGCGCGGTCGCGAGGCTCGAGCGGTGGTCGGCCGGGTTACGCGCTTCGCCGGACTCGCCCCAGATCACGACGACGAGATTCGTTGCCGCGTTCTCCTCCGCGGTGAGCATCGCCGTGGTCGGAGCATCGAGCGGCGCGGTGATCACCGCGATCGCGGGACGGCCTTGACGAGCGGCTTCGAGCGCGAGGGCTGTGACGCGCCCGGGTTCATGGTGCGCGGGAACCACAACCCGTCGAGGCTGGCCGGATTCGAGGGCAGGAGTCGGGAAGGTGCGCGCCACCCACAACCCCGGGACACCAGGCTCGGCGGTGAGGAGTCCGCCGGGTGGAAGCATCGCGCCGAGGTCAGCGACCGCGCGGGCCGGATGCATCGGGACCTTGTCGTCGACGAATCCTGGCTGCGCGATCGCCGCGAGACGCGGGTACAGATCGTTGCGCAACGGCTCGCCCCGGAAGCTGAACTTCCCCGCGAGCCGTGCGAGCTTGCGAGGGGCAACCGTCTTGGTGGGCGCGAGTGCGTACCGGGAAGGTGGCGACTCCGCGTTGTCGATGCCGGTGGTGACGATGAGGTCGGCGTCGGCAAAGCCGAGCAGCTCGAAGTCACGCGCTTGGAGCCCGCACGTGCCGAGGTGGTGCGGGCTGTCCCACGCGAACACACCCTTCGCGCCCCAGGTGTTGGCCACGCCGAGATCCCCGGCCGTGGCGAAGGCGCGCAGGCCGTCGATGGCGTCGTCCGCGATCACTCCCGGGCCCGCGAGCACCACGATCTGACCCGAACGAGGTTGCACGTCGCGCACAGTACCGAGGCATGCCGGCCTTCACTACCGACCGGTAGCCTGAGCCGCGTGAGCTCGGAAGTGGTCGCGCTCGACGGGCGCGCACTCGGAAAGAGAGGCGCGGCCACCAGACGGCGCTTACTGGATGCCACCGCCACGCTGCTGGAGACACGGGGCGTACGCGACCTTCGGGTGGTCGACATCGCGCGCGAGGTCGGAACGTCTCCCGCGACCTTCTACCAGTACTTCCGAGATGTGGAGGAGGCCGTGCTCGCGCTTGCGGCCGAGGTGGGGGAGGATCTCGCGCCGATCGGCGAGCTGCTCGCTCGACCTTGGCAGGGGAGTCACGGGCTCGCAAGCGCGCGGGAGCTCGTCGACGCGTTCGTCGGCTACTGGGACATGCACCGTGCGGTGCTACGCACGCGCAACCTCGCGGCTCAAGAGGGTGACCAACGCTTCCGTGCGGTCCGGAATGACGCGCTCCGGCCGTTGCGCGAAGGACTCGCGGCGAAGGTGGAGGAGGCGCAGAAATCGGGTCGGGTGTCGTCGGAGCTCACACCGATGGCCGCGGCCGCTGCGCTCGCCGCCATGATGGAGCGCATGGCCGCGTTTCACCTCGACCTCGAGCTCTGGGGTGTCGAACGACGAGATCTCGTCGAGACGACGGCCCGGATCATCTACCAGACGGTCACTGGCTCGTCGGGCTGAGGTCGCCACGCGCCGTATTCGTTCTGACCGTCAGCTCTAGGTCGCGTCCGAAGATCCTCTCGAAGAGCTCGCGCTTGCGCCGAGCGCCCCACACCTCGAGCTCCACGTCGTGGTGCGCGTGTACCTGGACGACGACCAACGACGGCCCCACGTTCACCTCGATCGTCTCGATGGCGCCGGAGCGGCCTCGGTCGAGGCCGTCGGCGATGCGGAGCAGTGCCGTCAGGCTACGGAGGCGGGATTCGTCGACCATCCCGTACTCGTCGCCCGTGACTGGAGTGCCGCGGCGGTGCCAGCGCGCGATCGCTGCGAGCAGTTGCACTTCCCCGGGAGCGAATCCACGGAGCCGACCGTTTTGCACGAGGTACGCGCCGTGCTTGTGGTGGCCCGACGGTGACACGTGCTCGCCGATGTCGTGCAGCAACGCGGCGTATTCGAGGATCTCTCGGTCCTCCGACCCGAGCTGGTGGAGCTCCTGCGTGCGGTCGTAGAGCGCCAGGGCGAGGGTTGCGACCTGGCGAGAGTGTGCCTCGTCCCAGTTGCAGCGGCGCGCCAAGCCATGCACAGACGCGCGTCGGAGCGCGCGTGGGTCGTCGGACCAGTCCTCCGGATCGTGGCGACGGATTGCGTCGAGGACGATGCCTTCTCGGAGTGCCCACTCACTGATGGTGAGCTCGTCGAACGCGAACAGCTCCATCGCGGTAGTGAGGAAGATCGACCCCGCGGCGATGAGATCGACTCGGCGAGCTTCGAGCCCGTCGAGGCGCACTCGCTGGTCGGCGGTCGAGGCGAGGACCTCTTTGTGCAGTGGCTCGAGCTCGTCGCGGCTGACCGCGAGCTGATTGAGCGAGATCGGCACGTCTTCGGCTCGGCGGGCCGCGGCCATGTGCGCGAGATCGCCGAGGGTGCCGCTGCTCCCGACGAAGAGCTTCGGGTGGAACGCGGCGACTTCGCTCGCCACAGGAGTGAGCACGTCCACGAGGTGAGCGCGGAGCCGGCGGCGTTCGTCCTTGCTGATCGGGTCGGTGGAGACGAATTCGGCGGTCAGCCGACCGACGCCGAGGTTCTCGCTCGTGGCCCAGCGAAGGCCACCGGCGTCACCAACCATGATCTCGACGCTTCCGCCACCGAGGTCGAAGCACAGCGCCGGCGCGGGTTCCAGGAGCACGCTCGCCCGGATTGCGCCGAAGATGAGCTCCGCTTCGCGCATCCCGCTGATCACCTCGACGCCGACGCCGGTCTCGTCCTCGATGCGGTCGACGAGCGCATCACCGTTCGACGCGACCCGGATCGCGCTGGTGGCGCAAGCGTGCAGCTCGGTCGCGCCGGCCGCCTCCGCCATGCGCTTGAAGCGCCCCACGGTCGAGACCGCAGCATCGGCGGCGGCGTCGGTGATGCGACCCTCTCGGCTCACGACGTCCCCCAGCCGGAGCATCTCCTTCTCGCGCGTGATGGCCTCGAAGTGGCCGTCGGCATGCACGTCGGCGACCAGCAGGTGAAACGAGTTGGTCCCGAGATCCAGCGCCGCGATGCGCATCGGTCGAGGGTACCGGTACGCTCACGCCAGAACGCGAACGCCTTGGAGGAACCGATGGCCGATCTGCAGGCAGAGCCGCGCATGCTCATCGACGGCAAGCTCACTGACGCCGCGTCGGGGAAGACGTTCCCCAACATCAACCCGGCGACCGAAGAGGTCATCGGGGAGGTGGCCGATGGGACCGCCGAGGACATGGACCGCGCCATCGCGTCGGCGCGCCAGGCCTTCGACGAGACCGATTGGTCGACCAACCGCGCCCAACGCAAGCGCGCGCTGGAACAGCTCAAGGCCGGTCTCGACAAGCACCGCGAGGAGTTGCGCCCGCAGATCGTCGCCGAGGTCGGAGCCCCGATCGCGCTGACCTACGCCGTGCAGCTCGACTCGTGCATCGACGACCTCCAGTGGGACATCGACCAGATCGATGCCTACGAGTGGGAGACCGACCTCCCCGTCCACGAGTTCATGGGGATGCGGAGCGCGCGTCGGGTGCTGCGTGAGGCGGTAGGCGTGTGCGGAGCGATCACGCCGTGGAACTTCCCGTTCATGCTCAACCTGTCGAAGCTCGGTCCGGCGCTCGCCGCGGGGAACACCGTCGTGCTCAAGCCGGCACCCGACACGCCGTGGAGCGCAACCGCGATCGCCCGGATCATCGTCGAAGAGACCGACATCCCACCGGGTGTCGTGAACATCGTGACTGCTGGCGACAAGGCTGAGGTCGGTGAGGTGCTGACTGGTGACCCGCGCGTCGACATGATCAGCTTCACTGGATCCTCGGTGACCGGTCGTCGGATCATGGCGCGCGGTGCCGACACGCTGAAGCGCGTGTTCCTCGAGCTGGGCGGCAAGTCAGCCAACATCATCCTTGACGACGCTGACTTCGCGTCCACGGTGGGCGGCGGCGCGATGACGTGCGTGCACGCCGGGCAGGGCTGCGCGATCACCACTCGCATGTTGCTGCCCGAATCCCGCTATGACGAGGGCATCGACGTCCTGAAGGCCGCGTTCGAGGCGTTCCCGTACGGCGACCCAACCGATGCCGGCAACATCATGGGCCCGCTCATCAACGAGCGTCAGCGCGAGCGAGTGCTCGACTACATCGAGAAGGGCACGGCCGAGGGTGCGAAGCTGGTCGTGGGTGGCGGGCGGCCCGAGCACCTCCCGAAGGGCTGGTTCGTCGAGCCCACGCTGTTCGTCGATGTCGATCCCGACTCGACGATCGCGCAGGAGGAGATCTTCGGGCCGGTGCTCGCCGTCCTGAAGTACACCGACGATGACGACGCAGTGCGCATTGCTAACAACTCGCGCTTCGGGTTATCGGGGTCGGTGGCCTCGGCGTCGCTCGACCGCGCGATGAACGTCGCTCGGCGCATCCGCACCGGGACGGTCTCGGTCAATGGCGGGGCGTGGTTCGGTCCCGACTCACCGTTTGGCGGCTACAAGGAGAGCGGCATCGGCCGTGAGCACGGTGTCGCCGGCTTCGAGGAGTACCTCGAGATCAAGACGCTCGGCTTGCCCGCCCCTGCGGCGTAGCCTGGTTGTGATGCAGGAGGGTTCTTGATGGCCAATGCTCTCGACGTGCTCGCGTCGTACCTACCGACATTCGACACGGTCGAAGAGGAACGCCAGCACCGCAAGGAGCGACTCGCGGCTGCGTTCCGCCTCTTCGGCCGCTTCGGGTTCGACGAGGGAGTCGCCGGGCACATCACTGCCCGCGACCCCGAGCACGCAGACCACTTCTGGGTGAACCCGTTCGGCATGTCGTTCAGCCACATCCGGGTGTCCGACCTGATCCTCGTCAACGACAAGGGTGAGGTCGTCGAAGGCTCGGCGGCGGTCAACACGGCGGCGTTCGCCATCCACGGGCAGGTGCACGCGGCGCGCCCCGACGTGGTCGCGGCGGCGCACGCGCACTCCATCTACGGCAAGTCGTGGTCGACGCTGGGTCGCCAGCTCGACCCGCTCACCCAAGACGCGTGCGCCTTCTACGAAGACCACGCCGTGTTCGACGACTACACGGGCGTCGTGCTGGACCCCGAAGAGGGCAAGCGCATCGCCCACGCGCTCGGCGAGAAGAAGGCGGTCATCCTTCGTAACCACGGGCTGCTCACCGTCGGCCACTCGGTCGACGAAGCCGCCTGGTGGTTCATCACGATGGAACGTTCGTGTCAGGCACAGCTCCTCGCCGAGGCCGCAGGCACGCCTGTCCACATCGACGGCGAGCGCGCCCGCCTCACCGCGAGGCAGGTGGGCGGCCACCTCGCCGGTTGGTTCAGCTTCCAGCCCATGTACGCCAAGATCACCAGAGAGCAACCCGACCTGTTGGAGTAACCACATTTGCGTCGCTGCACCGGAATAGTCCCGGAGCAGCGACGCAAGAGCGTGGGGTGTCACACCCTGGTGATGGCATTTCCGCCATGTCCAAGCCTGACGTTCGCCTCGCCGAGTTCGCGGCTCGAAATCACGGCACGTTCTCCACAACTCACGCCCGGTTGCTGGGCTTCACCGATGACCTGATCGAGCACCGATTGGCAGCGGGTCGGTGGACCGCGCTGTACCTGAACTCGTACCGGCTTGCCGGCGTGCCACCGACGTGGCAGGGCGATCTGCTCGCGGCATGTTGGGCAGGTGGCTTCCGTGCCGTGGCTTCGCATCGGTCCTCCGCCGCGCTCTGGGGTCTACCGGGCGGTCGAACCATGCCGGCCGAGATCACCACGCCTCGGTGGTTACGCGCTCGGCACCCCAGCGTCGAGGTGCACGAGACCATGGCCGTCGAGGGAGTTGACCTGGCGTCGGTCGACGGGATCCCAGCCACGAGCGTGGAGCGCACTCTCCTCGACCTTGCCGCCGTGAGCGGCGACCGAACCGTGGAGCTCGCGCTCGATGCTGCCGAGAGACGACGGCTGACGACGGCGGCTGCGGTCCGGGCGACGCTGATGCGATTGGCGAAGCCCGGGAGACGTGGCGTGCAGCGTCTCCGACGGGTGTTGGACCTCTACGCTCCCGAGAAGGGCATGTCGGAGAGCGAGGCTGAGAGGCTCCTAGTTCGCGTGCTGCGCGAGAACGGGCTTCCTGCGCCGGTGCTGCAGCACTCCATCCATAATGGCTCCACGTTTGTCGCCAGGGTTGACGCGGCGTACGTCGATCTGAAGATCGCCATCGAGTACGACAGCTACGAGCATCACACGGGTCGCCTCGCGCTCGTACGCGACAGCGCCCGCAGAAATCGGCTCGTGTCGCTCGGCTGGGCGCCGATCACTGCGACCGCCGCCGATCTCCGGAACGGTGGTTTCGTTCTGACCGCGGCGATCCGCGCAACCGCACGACTCGCGTCGTAGTGCAACGCAAGCGCTCTTTCGTCGCTCAACCGGAATGGTTCCGGAGCAGCGACGCAAGAGTGTGTTCCTTACCGCTCCGATTCGACTTGGGTGGCGTACGACTTGGTGCCGGCGATGAACGCGTCGGGGTCTTGGAACTTGTTGGCGGTGACGTCCTTGAACCAGTCGGGGACGTAGCCCTCGATCGTGCCGGAGTCGAGCATCGCAACCACCGGCTCCACGATCGTCTCGACCGGCACCATGATGTCGGTGCTGTGGAACCCCTCCTCGTTGTCGGGGAGGTGGAACAACTCGGTGTCGAGCACGCCCGGGTTCACGATGTGCACGCCCACGCCGGTGTCACGCAAGTCCACCGCCATCGACTCGCTGAAGGCGGTGAGCGCGGCCTTGCTGGCCGCGTAGCACGACTCGATCGGTGGGCCGAGCCGAGCAGCGACCGACGAGATGTTCACGATGTGTCCCTTGCGCTCGATCAGCCCGGGAAGCAGCGCGATCGTCAGCCGGACAGGCGAGAAGTAGTTGATGCGCATGACCGTCTCGGACTCGTCCGGAGTGAGGCGCGTCACGTGGCGGCGCTTGGGGATGCCGGCGTTGTTGATGAGCACGTCGACACCGCCGAGCTCCTGCTCGACCTTCGCGGCAAAGGGAGCGATGCCGTCGAGGTCACTGAGGTCGATCGCCCACGAACGCGAATCGGGGGCGTGCTTCTGCACGCGCTCGAGCACCTCGGCGAGGCGGTCGGTGCGCCGTCCGCAGATGCCGATGGTCGCGCCACGTTCCGCGAAGCCCTCCGCGAGCGCCGCGCCGATGCCCGCCGATGACCCGGTGACGAGAACCTTCTTGCCTTCGAGTGAGTACGTCATGGCGGCATGCTCGCACAACCCTGACGTGGGCGTCAGCCCGTCCGACCACCGGACTAGGGTTCGCCGCCGTGCCGCTCGACCCATCGACTGCGCTGCTCACCGACCGTATTGCGATCGTGACGGGTGCAGCGGTCGGGATCGGCGAAGCGATTGCCACGGCATTCGCTCGCTTCGGTGCACACGTCGCCATCTGTGACCGCGACGTCAAGAACATGGACAAGACCGCGAGCGTGATCGAAGGCGAAGGGCGACGTGTCGTCGCGGCTGAGCTGGACGTGCGAGAGGGCGACGCGGTCACAGGTTTCCTCGAGACCGTCCATGCCGAGCTCGGCGCAGTCGACGTTCTCGTCAACAACGCCGGCGGCGGCTTCTACGCCAACTTCATGGACGTCAACGCGAAGGGTCAGGACTCGCTCATTCGAGAGAACTTCGTGAGTGTCACCCACTTCATCCGCGGCGTCGTGCCGCTCATGCCGCAGGGGGGTGGATCGATCATCAACCTCACGTCGATCGAGGCGCATCGGGCTGCACCGGGCTTCGCCGTCTACTCGGCCATGAAGGCGGCGGTCGCCAGCCTCACGAAGAGCCTCGCCCTCGAGCTCGGGCCTCAGCACGTGAGGGTCAACTGCATCGCGCCTGACGTGATCCCGACGCCGGGCATCGGCGGTGAGATGGGTGTACACACGCCGCTCCCGGTCGAAGGTCACGTCGACGACATCGCCGCCGCCGCGGTTTACCTCGCGAGCGACATGAGTCGATTCGTGAGCGGCACCACCATCCATGTCGACGGCGGCAACTTGGTCGCGGGCGGCTGGCACCGCAACGACGATGGCAGCTACCTCACGCATCCAGCGATGAGGCCCGGCGCGTGAAGTTCGGCATCGCGCTCGGTGCGCTGCACCACAAGGCGTTCGTCGAGGCCACACTCGTGGCCGACGAGGTCGGTTACGAATCCGTTTGGTTGCCCGAGCACCTCGTGCTCACTGCACAGATGAGCCGCTCACCGCATCCGGGTGAAGAGCACCCTCCAGTGCCGCCGAACGTGCCGATCTACGACGCATTCGCGTACCTAGCGTTCCTCGCGGCCCAGACGGAGCAGATCCGCCTCGGCACGCACGTCTACAACATCGGCCTCCGTCATCCCTTCACGACGGCGCGTGGCGTGCAGACGCTCGACATCCTCTCGGGCGGTCGCGTCGAGTTCGGCATCGGCGCGAGCTGGCTCGAAGAGGAGTGGAAGACCGTCGGTCTTGACTTCAAGTCGAGAGGTCGGCGCGTCGACGAGGCGATCGAGGTCTGCAAGAAGCTCTGGACGCAACAGGAGATCAGCCACGAGGGAGAGTTCTTCCAGTTCGACACGGTCATGTTCGAACCCAAGCCGGTGCAGAAGCCGTGGCCGCCGCTTCTCATCGGTGGCGAGAGCAAGGCTGCGCTCCGCCGGGCCGCCAAGCAATGCGACGGCTGGATCGGCATGCAGAGCGACTTCGAACGCGGCGCAATGCTGATCGGGCAGCTCCGGGAGCTCCTCGCCGAGAGCGGGCGCGACGACACCAACTTCCAGTTCTGCCTCGGCGGGCGGGTGGCTTCGCGCGACGACGTGAAGCGTTGGGAGGACATCGGCGTCACCCGCATGGTCGTCAGCCCGTGGCGTCGTTCCCGCGAGGCCATCGACGGAATCCGCCGCTTCGCGGACGAGATCGGACTCGGCTAGCCGCGCCTACGGTCCGTCCTTCAGCAACGCCGAAGGATCTGCATCGAAGTCCCGGATCGTTCCCTTGTTCCGGAGCGCGACCGCGATCTGCTCGGGCTGCATCGAGTAGCAGATGCCGGCCATGAGTGGCTCCAGCTCCGTCGCCGCCTCGACCGCGTCGAGGTCCATGCCCCGTCCGATGCCGATGTCACACCCGCGCCGAAGCACGATCACTGGCTCCGACTCTTCCGGTGGGAACGTCTTGTCGGCCCAGCGGAGGAAGCCACCGCGCCACTGCGCCTCCGAGAACGGTGGTGGTGCGAGGCACGTGCGCCCTTCCACGGTCCAGGTGTGGAGGAGCTCGTCGTCACGCCAGAGCCGGATGTCGATCCGTTCGCCTTCGAGCCCGCCGGCAGGCACCTCGACGTCGTATTGACGTGACGTGCCGACCGGGCCGCCACGCGCCGCGTGAGCCACCGCCAGCCCAGCGAGATCGAACATGTGGGTGCAGTTCTGCTTGGGATCGGCGTGCTCGCCGATCGCGAGACACCGAAGTGACAACGGCATGCCCGCGACCGTTCGCAGCGGGCCCGCGGCGTCGGGGCAGGTGGTCCATGGCCACCGCTCGGCACCCGCTTCTGCTGCCGTCACGCGCTCACCGTCGTGACGAAGCGTGACCACGAAGTGGTGGAAGTCGTCCTCGAGGCCGCCTTCGACGACACCGGGTGCGGTGACAACCAGGCGGATCCGCCGACGGTACGCGCCCTCGGGGAAATGCGTCATGCGCTGCGAACCCGCCCACCCGGATAGTTGCCCCCACCGAAGCGCTCGTCGAGCGCGTCGTAGTCGATGGCAAAGCCACCGATCTTCGGCAGTTCGCTTACGAACTCCACACTGCGTGGCTTCTTGAACGACGCGATCTCCACGCGGCAGTACTCGATGATCTCGTTCTCGGTGACCGACGCGCCCTCGTGACAGACGACGATTGCCTTCACGCTCTGTACCCACTTCGGGTCGGGGATGCCGATGACCGCGCACTCGGCGACCGCGTCGTGCGAAGCGATGCAGCGCTCGACCTCGATCGGGTAGATGTTCTCGGCTGCGGACTTGATCATGCGGGTCTTGGGTCCCACGAAGCTGAGTGATCCGTCGGTCTCGCGGCAGCCGAGGTCGTTCGTGTGGTGCCAACCGCCGCGACCGCGTGCCGCGTTCTCCTCGGGACGGTTCCAGTAGCCGCTCATCACCGTCAGGCCGCGCGTCACGATCTCGCCGGTCTCACCCGTCGGAACGTCCTCGTCCTCCTCGTTTACGATGCGGATCTGCACGACCGGCGACGGGCGTCCGTGTGTCCCGATCGCGTCCAGGCCGAGGCAGGTGAACGTCATCATCCCCATCGTCTCGGTCTGCCCGTAGCCGCCGGGCGCGGCGGCCCACGGGCTCTCGTCAGGGCTGCACATCGCGTCGAGCTCACGCCGGCCGCGGGGGAGCCGCAAGCTCGACAGGTCGTAGCGACCGTCGGCGTTCAGCTCCACGAGCTGGTCCATCATCGGTCCGACGAGGAACGCGCCCGTGCACCGTTCCTCAGCGATGACGCGGCACAGCTCCTCGCCCTCCACCCGCCGTAGGAAGACGTTGGTACCCCCGGCGACGAACACGGAGAAGGTGTTCATCAGCGTGCCGAGATGGAAGAGGGGTCCGCTGTTGAGGAAGATCGACTCGCCGGTCGTGCCGGTCATGGGGCCGTACACCATGCCCTGCGTCATGCACGCCGTATGGCTGAGCATGGCGCCGTTCGGTCGTCCACCGAAGGCGGCGGTGTAGATCACGAGCGCCGCGCTCGTTGGATCGACGGGGATCTCAGGGTCGGCAACGTCGCCGGAGGCGAGGAACGCCTCGTAACCCTCAGGGCCGGTGTCGTCGTGCTGGATCCAGTGCGCCGCGGTCGTGGCCCGTTCCTGACCCGCGCGCACCGTGTCGCCGACCTCTTCTTCCTGCCAGAAGACGACACGCGCCGCGAGGTCGTCGATCACGAAAGCGAGCTCGTCGGGGCTCTGGCGCCAGTTGGCCGGGCAGAACATCGCGCCGAGCTTCGAGCACGCCAGCAGCAGCTCGAGGACCCGGAACGAGTTCTGACCGAGCCAGAGCACGCGCTCGCCCGCGGCGACACCCTCGCTGGCGAGCGCGTTCGCGACCCGATTGACGCGGTCATCGAGCTCCGGATACGTCAACCGCCAGTCACCGTCGACGGCGCCGAGCACCTGCGGCCGAGCGCGGCGGTGCTCGCGGAGCTGGTCGCCGAGTGTCGCGCCGTGGAGGAGATCGATGGCGGAAGACGTCAGTGGCCGGCCTCGAGGCTGTCGCGGTAAGTCAACGGGAGCAGCTCGATGAGCTGGCCGTCGGGATCCTTCACGAACACGCCGAAGCCGATGTTGGTGTCTTCGAGCACCTCGCCGCCGAAGTCACCGATGCGGGCACAGATGTCATCGACGGCGACGCTCACAGAGATGTGCGTGAGCCCCGGCTCGTTCATCGCCCGCTCGCGTGGCGGCAGCGCCTTCGCCCCTTCGCCAGCGAAGTGCAACAGCTCGAGGATGAACCCGTCGCGCTTCAGGTAGCACGCGGTCATGCCCATCGGGTTCTTCAGCCGCAACAACTTGTTCGACGGGTCGTCAGGCGGGTTGATCTCACGCAGGAACTCGAACTTCAAGAGCTCCTCGTAGAAGCGACGCGACCGCCCGAGGTCGGCGACGCAGTGCCCGAGGTGGTTGAAGACGACCGGCACGCTGCCTCAGTCCTTCGGCGGCCGCACGTTGATCGCGAGTGTGAAGATCGTCTTGCACACCGGGTCGCCGGTCTTGGCGTCCTTCCATTCCGTCTCGGTCACGTAGAACTCGAGCTTGCCGCCGCTCGACTTCTCTTTCTCGTAGACGTCGCTGATCGTGCCCGTGCCTTCGAGCACGTCGCCCACCTTTGGCCAGCGGTAGTATTCGAAGGCCTGCTCGCCGTGCAGGATCGCCCGCCCGGGTCCGCGAAGTTTCTCGATTGGCAGCCCTGCCGCGCCGCCGGTACCGATGGAACCCCAGTACGGCATCACGAACGCGAACGTGGGCGGTACGGGCGCCGCGTCCTGCTTGTAGATCTCGTCGGGGTCGAGCAGCGCCTCGGCGAACACACGCACCGGTCCGCGCTCGATGACCACCTTCTGGGTACCGGTCGCCTGGCCCTTCAACTCGGTGAGTGCCACGAGAACTCTCCCTGCCCCTGACGCGCTGTCAGCCGCGCAAGGTAGTCGATACGCTGGAGGACCGACCACGCCACCGGACAGGAGCACTTTCAATGGGCGACGCCGTCATCGTCTCTGCGACCCGTACTGCGATCGGCACCGCGCGCAAAGGGTCGCTGGCCTCGTTCAGCGCGTTCGACCTCGGCAAGCTCGTCATAGAGGAGGCATTGAAGCGCTCCGGCATCCCCGTCGCCGACGTCGACGACATCGTGCTGGGCGAGGTGCTCCAGGGTGGTGGCGACATCGCGCGCTACGCCGCGATTGAGCTCGGGATGATGGAAGTGCCCGGGATGGCGCACAACCGGCATTGCGCGTCGAGCCTGGCGTCGGTGCAGACCGCAGCCGCGAACATCCGCGCAGGGATGGATCGTGTAGTGATCGCCGGTGGCACCGAGAGCCTCACGCAGTCACCACAGGTGTTCAAGAAGGTGGGCGGCCCGTACTCCGGCGTGCAGCAGTGGCTCTCGCCGAGCCATCCCGAGACTCCTGACGCACCGACGATGGACATGTCCATCACCGTCGGGTGGAACACAGCCCAGAAGGCCAACGTGACACGAGAAGAGCAGGACCACTGGGCGTACCACTCGCACATGCGTGCGATCGCCGCAACCGACGACGGCCGCTTCAAAGACGAGATCCTTGCGGTCGACGTGCCGGTCGCGAAGGGGGAGACGCGCGCTTTCGACGCCGACGAGCATCCCCGCCGCGACACCACGATGGAGAAGCTCGCCGCGCTCCCGCCGCTGCACCCTGAGATTCCTGGCTTCTCGGTTACTGCTGGCAACTCATCAGGGCTCAATGATGGCGCGTGCGCGATGGTTGTGTGCGACGCCGAGTACGCGCAGGACCACGGCCTCGAGCCGCTCGCGATCATTCGTTCGTGGGCGTCGGCGGCACTCCCGCCGGCCGACACCGGCCTCGGGCCGACAGTCGCGATCCCGAAGGCGCTCGACCGCGCCGGGCTGAAGGTCGATGACATCGCGCTCGTCGAGATCAACGAGGCGTTCGCAGCGATGGCGGTCGCGTCGAGTCGAATCCTCGGCTTCCCACACGAGATCGTGAACGTGAACGGGAGTGGCTGCTCGCTTGGTCACGCGGTGGCGAGCACCGGCGCGCGCATGGTCACCACGCTCATCTACGAGCTGCGCCGGCGTGGCGGTGGTAACGCCGTCGCGAGCATGTGCGCAGGCGGCGGGATGGGCTCGGCAACCGTGTTCGAAGTGCTTCCGGCCACGTAGGCCGTCCGGCGCTACATTCCGGCGATCCCCCCCGATCTCGAATCCGATCTCGCGCTCGCGCTCGCGCTCGCTGACGCAGCCGATGCCATCACGATGCCGCGGTTCCGCGCGCACGATCTCCACGTCGAGACGAAGCCGGATCTCACTCCGGTGAGTGAGGCCGACCGCGCCGTCGAGCAGGCGATCCGAGAGCGGTTGGCCGTCGATTGTCCCGACGACGGCATCCTCGGCGAGGAGATGGGGGAGTCGGGTGCGGGCGCGCCACGCCGGTGGATCATCGACCCGATCGATGGGACGAAGAGCTACGTGCGCGGCGTGCCGGTGTGGGCGACCCTGCTAGCGCTCGAGGTTGACGGCGACCTGGTGGTCGGTGTGGTGTCGGCCCCCGCACTGGGTCGACGATGGTGGGCAGCACGCGGACAGGGAGCGTTCGCCGACGGCGACCCGATCCGGGTGTCGAAGGTCCACGATCTCGCGGACGCGCAGGTCTGCGCGCCCAACGAGCGTGAGTTCGAGTGGCGCGAGCTCGACGCGGCGTGGCGGGAGATCGCACGACGGTGCTGGCGCCCCGTCGGCTTCGCGGACTTCTGGGGCCACATGCTCGTCGCGGAAGGTGCGGCCGACGCGATGATCGAGCCAGTGCTCGCGGTGTGGGACGTCGCGGCCCTGCGCCCGATCGTGGAAGAGGCTGGCGGGCGGACCAGCGATCTGACCGGCGACGGGTGGGCGAACGAGGCGCCGTGCGTGACCACGAACGGCTTGTTGCACGACGAGCTGCTCTCGGTGCTGAACCGCAGCGGAGTCGGCTCGTGAGCAGCTCGGAGGTCACGGTCGGCGTCGACATCGGCACGTCTTCGGTGAAGGCGATCGCCGCGGACGGCGACGGGAATGTGGTGGCCAGCGCGCGCGTACCGCATGACGTTCACGTGCCGTCACCCGGCCGATTCGAACACGACGCCAACGTTGCCTGGCGGCGCGGTCCGAGTCAGGCCCTGGCCGAGGTCTCGAGTGGCCTCGATGTGAAAGGCGTGAGCGTCGCGGCAATGGTGCCGTCGCTCACCGCGGTCGATGCCGAAGGCGCGCCGCTGGTTCCCGGATTGCTGTACGGCGATGAACGCGGGCGCGAGGCGACGGCCGGCAAGGATGCGGCGAAGGCGCCCACCGAACGCGGTGAGCTGCTCGGCTTCATGACATGGGCCAAGCGCGAAGCGCCGAACGCCGCTGGCTTTTGGCCCGCGCAGGGCGTGGCGAACAAGGCGCTCTCGGGTGAAGCCGTGATCGACGCGACGACGGCCGCCACGGCGCACCCGTTCTACGACTACGCGACGGGGTGGAGTCCCGACATCGGCGAGCAGCTCGGCGTCGGCACCGAGCAGATGCCGCGCGTCTTGCCGCCCGGATGGAAGGGAGGTCAGATCTACGGTGACGGTCCGCCGCTCGCATCCGGCGCGATCGACGCGCTGGCCGAGCAGATCGTGGCCGGGGCCGACAACGACGGTGATGTGCTCGTGATCTTCGGCACGACGCTGATCATCTGGGCGGTGACCACCAGCCAGGACCCCGTGCCGGGGTACTGGACGATCCCGCACACGGCACCGGGCAAGCTGCTCGTCGGCGGTCCGAGCAACGCCGGCGGGATGTTCTGCAACTGGGTCTCCGGCTGGATCGGTGACGGCGGCACAGCAGAGCCGAACCGCGTTCCGGTCTGGGCGCCATACGCGCGCGGTGAGCGCGCGCCATTGCACGACCCATCGAGGCGTGCGGTGCTCGCCGACCTCGATCTCACCCACGACGCGGCAGCCATCCGACGCGCCGCGTTCGAAGCGTCAGCATTTGTCGTACGCCGAGTGCTCGACACCGCGCGCGAACACATCGGCTTGGAGCCACGTCGCATCGTCGCAACGGGCGGCGGCGTGCGGGTCGATGAGTGGGTGCAGGCGGTCGCCGACGCGACGCAGCTCCCGATCGACTGCGTCGCCGTCCCCGAAGGCGGGGCGCTCGGGTCGGCATGGCTGGCTCGGATCGCCGCCGGTCTCGAAGACGTCACCGCGGTGACGGAAGGACGGCGTTGGGCGCGTATCGGGCGGCGCTTCGAGGCCGACAACCGGTGGGTCGCGCCGATGGAGGCTCGCTACCGCCGCTTCCTCGACCTGTCGTAACCTGCTTCCCGCTCTCGGCGCTGAGCGCCGGGCCGCTCAGGCCCCGGCTACCTGCACCGCAGGGTACCTGCGGCGCGACCGGTAGCCTCTGGCCTCGTGACGAAGGCGTCGGTCGACACGTCCGGTCAGTACGCCGACTGGGATCCGCTCGCGCAGTATCCGATCGACCCTCCTGGCGCCTGCAATCCACACCCTCGGCTGGCTGAATGTCGGCGCACGATGCCGATCGGCCGGCGCGCGGCATGGAGCGACACCGGAGAGCGAGTCGAGGCGTTCGAGGTGTACCGCTACGACGATGTGGCCGCGGTCCTGCGGGACAACGAGACCTTCTCGTCGGCGAGCATCCGCGACGGGATGAGCATCGTGATGGGCCCCTACGTCCTGGTGGGGATGGACGAGCCGGAGCACAAGCGCTTGCGCGACCTGGTCGCGGTGCCGTTCCGCCCGAAGTCGCTCGCCCACTGGGAGGACGAGCTCGTCGTCGACGTCGTCGATCAGATGATCGACGCCTTCGCGCCTCGGGGGAGCGCCGAGCTCGTACGCGAGTTCACCTTCCGCTACCCGGTCCAGGTGATCGCGGTAGTGCTCGGCCTGCCCGTCGAAGACCACGCGCAGTTCCACGAATGGGCGAACGCGATCACCAATGTCTCGGCGGACCCGATGTACGGGATCCGGTCTTCGGAGGCCCTGCGGTCGTATCTGGCCGACATGCTCGAAGATCGCCGCCGTGCGCCGCGTGACGACTTCATCAGCGAGCTCGCGGCTGCGGAGCTCGACGGTGAGCGTCTCGGTGACGAGGAGATCTTCTCGTTCCTGCGCTTGCTGCTCCCGGCCGGTGCCGAGACCACGTACCGGGCGACCGGCAACTTCCTGTTTGGGTTGCTCACGAACCCCGACCAGCTCGAGCGACTGCGCGCCGACCGCTCGCTGATGACGCAAGCGGTGGAGGAGGCGATCCGCTGGGAGCCGCCGCTCATCATCACCTCACGCGTGGCGCTCCGCGACACCGAGGTTGCCGGCACGCCGATCCCCGCGGGGATGCAGCTGGTGCCGAACGTCGGCTCGGCGAACCGCGACGAGACGCGGTGGGAGCGTGCTGACGACTACGACCTGTTTCGCGAGTCGAAGCCGATGATCTCGTTCGGCACCGGCCCTCACATGTGCCTCGGCATGCACTTGGCGCGCCTCGAGATGCGAGTCGCCGTGAACCGACTGCTCGATCGCTGCGCAAACCTGCGCTTCGATCCGGAGGCTTTCGAGCGAGACAGCCCACACATCCACGGGGAGACATTCCGCTCTCCGACCACGCTCCCCGTCCTCTTCGACGCTGCGGTGAGCACGTGAGCGGCCCGAAGGGCGGGGGGCGGGGGGGCCCCCGCCCCCGGCCCCCCCCCCCCCCCCCCCCCCCCCCCCGCGACCAGGCCAGTAGAGATCCAGGTCCGGTCGTGGCGCTGCGCATCGAGGTCGACCCCGAGAAGTGCATGGGCGGTGGCAACTGCGAGTTCTGGGCACCGAAGACCTTCGAGCTCGGTGACGACAACATCTCGCACGTCGTCGATCCTGCCGGCGACCCTGAAGAGAAGATCGTCCTCGCCGCACAAGGGTGCCCGACCCAGGCGATTGCTGTCTGGCGAGACGAAGAGCGGCTCGCGTAGGCCCATGCCGATCGGGATCACCGAAGAGCACAGCGCGCTGCACGAGGCAGTACGCGGCTGGGTCGAACGCCACTGCTCGCCCGCGGTGCCGCGCGCGTTGCTTGACGCGCCGGCGGAGACGCTGCCGCCGTTCTGGAGCGAGCTCGCCGACCAGGGATGGCTTGGCCTGCACATCGACGAGGCGCACGGTGGATCGGGCTACGGGCTGCTCGAGGCCGCCATCGTGACCGAGGAGCTCGGGCGGGCGCTTGCTCCAGGGCCGATCCTTCCAACGATGCTCGCGGCCGCGGTGATCGAGATGTCCGACAACGACGCGGCGCGCAAGGAGCTGCTCCCGATGCTTGCGAGCGGCACGTCGCCCGCGGCGGTGGCGGGGGGCGACGGCTGCGGGTTGTGGGCCGAACAGACGGCGGACGGGCTTCGAGTCTCGGGCACCGCGCGCGCAGTGCTCGGCGGCAACCTCGCGGCGCTGCTGGTCGCGCCCGCGGGGATGGAGGGTGGCGCCGCTTGGGTGGTGCTCGACGCCACCCAGGTGACGTGTCGCGAGCTGTCCAGTGTGGACGCCACCCGCCGGGTCGCCGAGATCACCGTCGACGGGGCATTCGTCCCTGATTCGAAGCGACTCACCGGGGTGGACGGCGCACGGGTCATCGACCTCGTGAACATCCTCGCGGCGGCAGAGGCCGTGGGCGTTGCGCAGTGGTGCGTCGACACGGCCTCCGCATACGCGAAGGAGCGGGTGCAGTTCGGTCGCCCTATCGGTCAGTTCCAAGGTGTCAAGCACAAGTGCGCCGACATGCTCTGCCGAGTCGAGCTCGCACGCGCGGCGGCGTGGGACGCCGCTCGCGCCGCGGATGACGACGAAACGCGCTCGCTCGTTACTGCGACGGCCATCGCGCTGGCGATCGACGCCGCGTTCGAGAACGCCAAGGACTGCATCCAGATCCTCGGTGGGATCGGCTTCACGTGGGAGCACGAGGCGCACATGTACTTGAAGCGCGCCATGGTCCTTCGCAACATCCTCGGCCCGGTGAGCCGCTGGCGCGCCCGCGTGTGTTCGCTCGCACTCGAGGGCGTCCGGCGCAAGCTCACCGTTGACCTGGGTCCGGACGCGGACGCGACGCGCGCCGAGGCGCGGGCGTTCATCGACGACGTCAGAGGGCTCGCGGGTGACGAGCAGCGCCGGGCCGTCGCCGACGCGGGCTACCTCGTCCCGGCCTGGCCGGCCCCATGGGGTCGCGGCGCCAACGCCGTGGAGCAGATCGTCATCGACGAAGAGTTCCGTCGGGCGAAGGTGGCGCGCCCCGGGATCATGGTGGGTTCATGGGCCTTGCCGCCGGTGATCCTCTATGGCACCACCGAGCAACAGGAGCGCTGGATCCCGCCGACGCTTCGGGGCGAGATCTCCTGGTGTCAGCTGTTCAGCGAGCCGGGTGCTGGCTCTGACCTTGCGAGCCTCACCACGCGCGCGACGCGTGTCGAAGGCGGCTGGATGGTCAGCGGGCAGAAGGTCTGGACCTCGATGGCGCAATACGCCGATTGGGGGATCCTGCTCGCGCGAACGAACCCGGAAGCGGCAAAGCACGACGGAATCTCGTGCTTCATGGTGGACATGAAGAACACCGAAGGGCTCGACATCCGCCCATTGCGAGAGCTCACCGGCGAATCGATGTTCAACGAGGTGTTCTTCGACGATGCCTTCGTCCCCGACGACTGCTTGATCGGTGTCGAGCACGACGGGTGGCGCGCCGCGCGCACGACGCTCGCGAACGAGCGGGTGTTCATGGGCAGTGGCATGACCTTCGGGCACGGGCTCGAGGCCGCGCTCGGCGCGGTCAAGGACCGCGGGCTCGATGACGACCCTGCCGCGCTCGAGGCCGTGGGCGGTCTCGTCGTGACCGCCCACGCGCTCGCGTGCCTCGGCTTTCGCCAGACCTTGGCCACGCTCGCCGGCGCCGATCCCAACGGGTCCGAAGCGTCGGTGCGCAAGCTGCTCGGCGTCGTGCATGACCAGCGCGTGCAGGAAGTCGGGCTCGGGCTCCTCGGGATCGACGGTGTCATCGCCGACGGCGACGGACTCACCTGGAGTCGTGGCTTCCTGTTCAACCGGAACCTCACGATCGCCGGCGGCACGAGCGAGATCCAGCGCAACATCATCGGCGAGCGCGTGCTCGGCCTCCCGCGCGATCCCTGATCAGACCGGCGGAAGCTCGAAGACCTCCCCGGGGTCGATGAGGTTCACGTCACCCGAGCGGATTCGATCGCGGTTGGCGTCGCACACGCGCACCCAGTACGGGTGGATCTCGTCCGTGGTCAACGTCGCACGATCGCGGCCGGACGTCGTTGCGATATGGCTGCCGGCGATCTCCCAGAAGTTGTCGCCGGCAACCACGGTGTGGGACGGGTTCGCGGCATTGGTGGTCGACGGAGGTGTCGGCATCGTCGGCGTCGCGTGGTCAGAGGCATCCGGCGCGGCGGGGGCCGGTCCCGTCGGGATGTTGGGCTTTGGATCCGGAGTCGTCTCGGGTGCAGTGGTCGTCGACGGCTCGAGCGGGAGCACCGGTGTCGTCAATGTCTCGGTGAGGGCGTTCGGGTCGCCGACGCGGCCCGTGCGCACCGGCAAGGTGTCGATGGTCTCCTCGATCGGCTCCGTGATCGGCTCGGGGAGCGGCTCGGGCACCGGAGGCGCGGGCTCCAGGACCTGCGCCGACGCGTCGACGAGCGGGTCGGGGCTCGGCGGCGTTCCGGCGAGGGCGGGGGAGCCGCTGACGACCAGGGCACCGGTGACGACCGATGCGGCGACCGCTCGGTCGACGCGGCGGCGAAGCGCCGGCACCGTGACCCTCGCCGCGGCGCGGATCGCGAGCGGGATCCCGGCGATGCGGGCGCCGACGTAGAGCAGCTGCGAGCTCAGCAACCACACCAAAGCGCCGAACGCGAGCGGGAAGCCGAGCGCCGGTTCACGGATCCCTTGGTAGACCAGGAGCACCGCGCCGGCTTGGGACGCGAGCAGGGCGATGAGCGGAAGCGTTCGACGCATGGGTGACCTCGCAGAGTCGGGGGACAGGTGGGGGCAGGACCCGCCACCCTCCGAAGCGTCACGACAAACCCACCTGGCGAGCCCTCCCGGTGCTACCTTCCGCGGAGTTCAAGCCGCCGACAGGGGGGTCCTGCGCGATGCCGTTGGCCGAGATCCAGATCTTCGAGAAGTTCGGCGTCGACTTCCTGTTGCGTTGGGGGCATGTCCTCGTCGGTATTGCCTGGATCGGGTTGCTCTACTACTTCAACTTCGTCCAGGTGCCTGCCTTCGCCGAGCTCGAGGCCGGCACACGGAACAGCGCCCTCGACAAGCTGGCGTCGCGGGCGCTGTGGTGGTTCCGGTGGACCGCGGTGGCGACACTGGTGTTCGGTCTCCTGCTCGCGATCCACCAAGAGTTCGACGGCGACCCGCAGCTCTTCAGCACCGATTACCTGAAGACCGCGAGCGGTCTGAGCATCACCACGGGCATGCTGCTGGGCATCACGATGTTCCTCAACGTCTGGCTGGTCATCTGGCCCAACCAGAAGAAGGTCATCGCGAACGCGCGCAATGTGATCGGCGGAGGTCAGGCCGACCCGGGCGCCGCTGACGCAGGTCGCAAGGCGCTGCTGGCGTCGCGCCAGAACGCCGTCTTCTCGTTCGCCATGCTGCTGTTCATGGTGGGAACCGCCCACTTCTTCGGCTCGTTCGACACGTCGAGTGACCGCGGCATCTATTGGGCGATCACGCTGGTGTTGTGGGCCGGGCTCGAGGCCAACTGCCTCTTCAACCGGGGTCAGAACATCGGCACCTGGATGTACGAGAACCACAAGCGCGCTATCGGCGCGGCGCTCGTGCTGTCCGTCGTCTGGTACGCCCTCTGGGAGATCGTGTTCGGCTAGATCTCGAGCAAGTCGGCGATCCGGGCGCGGTGATCGGCCGCGGTGCCGAGCAGCAGGCTGTTGGTTTTGGCCCGACGCACGTACAGGTGCATGTCGTGCTCCCACGTGTACCCGATCCCGCCGTGGATCTGGATGCCTTCCTTGGACAGGAGCCGCTCGCAATCGCCGGCTGCCACCTTGGCGGTGGATGCGGCGAGCGAGCGCCGGTCGTCGTCTTCGGCGATCGTGAGCGCGGCGAAGTACACGGTGGCGCGCGCCCGCTCGAGCGCGACGAGCATGTCAGCGAACTTGTGCTTGATGGCTTGGAACGACCCGATCGGAACACCGAACTGCTCGCGGTGCTTGGCGTAGTCGAGCGTGACGTCCAGGATCGTCTGGCACACGCCCACCGTCTCCAATGCGAGTGAGACCACGGCTTCCTCGATCGCCCGCCGGACCGCGACCGCGGTCTGGGGGCCGGGCTCGCCGAGCACGCGGTCGTTCTGAATTTTCGCGCCGTCGAGCTTGATGGTTGCGAGGCTTCGGGTCGGGTCGAGCGCGTTCACCGGCGTGATCGCCAGGTCGTCGCTCGGCACCACGAAGACCCCGATGCCGTCGTCGCCCGAATTGCCCTCGACACGCGCGACGACGGCGATCTCGTCTGCGCTGACGCCGCCCAGCACTGCGGCTTTGGTGCCGCGTAGCGACCAGTCATCGCCAGTGCGCGTTGCGACGGCCCCGACATGCGCGGGATCGAGGGCGACGCCCGCCTCGGCGATAGCCAACGCTCCGGTCGACGTTCCCTCGGCGACGCCGGACAGGAACCGCCCCTGCTGCTCGGCCGAGCCCGCTTCGCGTACGACGGCGGCGAACTGGGTCACGGTCGGGAGGTAGGGGCCCGGCGCGACGACCCGGCCCAGCTCTTCGACCACCACGGCGAGCTCGATGGTGCCGAGCCCGAGACCGCCGTGCTCTTCGGCGATCGTCAATGCGGGCCACCCGAGGTCCACCATCTGCTTCCAGAGCCCGTCGGCGGCCACGCCGTCCTCGACGATCTCGCGCACGAGGCTCATCGGGCACTCGCGGACGAGCATCGAGCGCACGCCGTCGCGCAGCTCTTCCTGATCGGCGGTGAACTCCA